>JABFSO010000288.1 GCA_013140555.1 Cyclobacteriaceae bacterium
GTCTATCACTATTGTTGATATTGGGTATGTTGATCGAACGGAAATTGCAAAGGAGTTGCGCATTGTAAACAAATACAAACCAAAAGTCATCGGCCTTGATTTCTTGTTAACGGCTGATAGCCTTGAAAAAGATATTCCGCTGATAGAAGAACTTGCCAAAACAAAAAACATGGTGCGGGCTATGGTGCTGCACAATAATCATCCAACACACTCTACGCGGTGGGATAGCCTGGAGCAATTTCACGCCAAGTTTCGATTTGGAAAACAAGGATTCTCAAACATGACCATTACAAACGACTCCATCATTGTGCGCGAAATGCCCATGCGTCAATTCATTCAGGAGAATATTCAATACGCTTTTAGCTATCAGGTAGCTTCACAATTTGACTACTACAAAGTGAAGCCTAAATACGAGATAGGCACTAGGGACTTTTTGTTTGATGAATCTATTTTTAACTATTCCTTTAAATTATTTCAGCGGAAGATTTGTTAGCTGGCAAGTTTCGTAAGAGAGACTTGAAAGATCATATTGTATTGATGGGTCTGGTAAGCGATGAAGACTATTTGTTTTATAGAGATGATAGCAGAAAGAAACGAATCAGTGGAATTGAGTATCAGGCTTGTTTAATCCGGCAGATATTGAATTAGAGTCACCCCCCCCCAGCTATCCGTAGTTTGTATTAGTCTAAACTGCTCTCCTTAATTTGCAACTAAGGACTTACACTAATTTCGATTTCTTACGCACGACTTCTAATCAGTAGAAGCATTGACTTGTACCACTAACTACCTATCAAACCATCTACTTCTTTCCCGTCACCAAATGTTTATCGAAGCCCTAGGGGCAGGGAAGCGAAAAGCCTCCCGAGGCTTCGCTAGGGACTAACGCACAAGCAAACTGGTGCGAGGACTTGCAACAGCCCGCTCGGCCCCCCTCCATTGACATATTTGCACTTTTTTGTAAATTGACCAACGGTAGCTCCCCATACTGTAACCTTTTCCATGAATTGTTATGATAGTAGATACCATGTCACCAAAAGAAGTCGCAAAGGAGTTTGCCCGGGATTGCATCGAGTTGTATCCAATAATAGGCCGAAAGCAAGAGTATTTGGGCAAAGCCTTCAAGCGAAGCGGCAAGCCGTATTATCAAACCGCCAGCTACTATAAGATCAATCACAATCAATATGTGGTGAATTACATCGCCACAAAAGGAGACGAAGTGTCGCCTTTTATCTGGATCTACGTGAGCAATAGCAAGCAGCCCTACTTTATGACAGAATTGCTCAATCATAAAAGAAAAGAATATATCTATAACAAAATAGATGCACATGCCATTCTGCGATTTATGAAGCGCACTCCCGACTATGAGCCGGATGATAACGCGGCCTTTGTAAAGGAGGCCATGATTGTAACGATGGACCTGGTCTATCCCGTAACGGTAGAAGGCAGGTACGTGACCCCGCAAGGACTATGGCCGCTGGAATCAGAAGATCTCATCAATGGATTTCTGCGCGTGAAGACCTTCATCCACAAAAGCATCTTTACCAAACGCCAACGTGAAATCTATATCGAAGGCTTGAAACTAGTAGAAGATGTAGCCCGGCCAGTGTATGAGCAAAGCCTCCTGGACTTTGGATTAGCGAATAAGTAGCAACCTCAAAATGGTTGGCGCGATTGAACGATTCCGCTAGTGTCATTACGATGATGGGATGATGGTCCAGACTTTCATTGCAAACACAATCCGTCAATTTTTCGTTTTATTTCGTTAAAACCACTAACGAAAAAACGAAAGTGTGATGTGTAGAAAAAATAATTAAAAATATTTTATTGGAAGTGTTACTCACGCGGTTACCACTAATTTGATGGTTGCATTTATCCGCATAAAAAATCAGCGCCTTCTCTTCCCCGCCTGGCATTGATCTTTTTCATAAAACAATTTATTAATCCTTAAACAAAAAATTCTATGGCAAAAACCAAAGAAACAGGCCATGCTAAAAACGTGGCGAACTTTGAGGATCTCATAGACGTATGCAAGAGCTATGGGACCTCTTACAATCCATCCAGGGAAGAGATCAAAATTGAATCCCTGAGTGCACTACTGATCAACGCGCAAAATGCAATGGAAGCATTGAAAAGCGCGGAGCGTTCATTTGGAAATAGAACCAACGATCGCGAGCTTGCTTTTGACCCGCTGGGCCCGTTGACCACCCGCATCGTAGGTGCGCTCGAATCTTCCGGTGCCAATGCGCTCACTATTGAAGATGCGCGCGCTATTCTTAACAAGCAACGAGGCAATCGCTCTACACCACTGCCCACACCCGCTCCGCAAGAAAATGCGGAAGCAGCGAGCGAACCACGTACCCGTTCTACTTCGCAACGTGGCTTTGATAATCAGGAAGAGCACTTTAAAAAGTTAATCACTGCCGTCAGTTCAGAGCCCAAGTACAAACCCAACGAGCCGGAATTAACCGTGCAAAGTCTCAAGGCGGTGCTTGCCGACCTCACGGTGAAAAATAAATTAGCCGGACAGGCTGAAACAGCGCTCAACAACGCACGTATTCTTCGTGATGAGTTGTTGTACGGTGCAAATACGGGTATCTATGATACCGTGGGTGTGGTGAAGTCGTACGCGGTATCTGCTTATGGCGCCACCCACAAGCGGTATAAGCAACTCACCAAATTTAGGTTCACCAAGCCTAGTTCTGAAAATTAAACGAATAACGCTTGTTGTAAATCCGGCAACTCTGTTGACCGGATTTTTTTTTGTCCATACCCCTGTAAAGTCAGCCTTTAGCATAATCTTCTAATGATTATGGGCTATTAAAAAATAACTTCGTTCTGCGGCCATGGTGGGGGCATTACCGGGTAGGAGTACAAAAGCAGGACAGAATCCACGTCCTTGACTACTCCACTTCCGTTGACCACCGCAATAAAAATCGGAAAAACTGTCAGGTTTGATGGTTACACTGTCATGCGGCAAGTTTGCGCGAGCTTCTGTAAAGTTTGCGCGAGCTTCTGTCAAGTTTGCGCGAGCTTCTGCAAAGTTTGCGCGAGCTTCTGTCAAGTTTGCGCGAGCTTCTGCAAAGTTTGCGCGAGCTTCTGTCAAGTTTGCGCGAGCTTCTGTAAAGTTTGCGCGAGCTTCTGCGAAGTTTGCGCGAGCTTCTGTAAAGTTTGCGCGAGGTTCCGGCAACCTTATTCTCGCATAAAAATAAACCCCCATTCATCCCCCTCTCTTATGGAGAGGGGCAATATCAAACGTGTCGCCACACAAAGCTTGTCGGGGTGAGGTTAACAAGAGTCTGTTCAACGAACTGTGTCAGTTGGTTAAAAATTGGTTATGTTGCAGCAAGTAATCGTTATCAAATAGCTGGCTGTGATTTTTTATACTATTAAGAAAAACCTCATCATGTCAAAATACAAACTCTAATACGCGACAACCACAGAAATCTTTACTCCGCACATTTCAATAGTTAATTTCATTTTAAGAGTTTTAATTACCTTTAGTGCAATGAAGTTTATCACAAAATATATCGACTTTAAAACGCGTGCACTTAAAACACTATTGAAATTAGGGTTGATGATTATTATTTTCTTTGTCCTTTCTCTTTTTACAGATCATAGTAGTTGGATAATAAGCCTGTCTATTTTAGGAGTATGGTTCAGTACGTATTTTGTTTATTATTTCGTAAGCCACGAGGGAGCAGTGGTGACGGAAGTAGAGTTTTTGGAGCAACAAATGATCATCACCGGATACCGGTTCAATACACATTGGCGGAAGGAATTTAACATTCCAGCTTCCTCGATTCAGATTAAATCTCAGGGAAAAGGTCGTGGCAATGTCGAGTATTATTTCCGAGTATCTTCACAGAATCATTCCATCAAAATCAACTACGACTTTAATTGGGATTATCCTTCCTTATTGGGAATGTTTCATGAGTTCAAAAGAATAAAAGGAGAGAAGATCATTTTCGATGAGAAATACTTTTTAGATATCATGGAAAAGAAAGCACAGGGATTATCTACCTCGGATATTACTTTTGAGAAAGAAGTTAAGAAGTAGTCATTATCTTTGTTAAGAACTACATCCGTTTTTACATTTCTACGACTTTATTTAAAACATTTTTTAACCGAAATAAACACTTCCCTTTACTAGATCACAACAATGGACAAAGAAGTACTCCAAACAAGCTTAATGTTCCTTACTCCTTTTTCGTTTATTGTTTTTGGAATTATACACTATCTTGTGAAACAGAGCAGAAGAACGATTAACAGTTGGAGTAATCAGATAGTAGAGTTCGACCGCATCATTCACCCGAATGACATTCATTATGGGTCAGGCTTTTTAGATTCTTTTTGTATTGAAATTGCTCCGGAAGATCGGATGAAAGTGTTGCGTAACGCCCGGGTGCGCGATAAGATTCGCGAGTATAAACAAGTGAGAAGGATTCGCAGGTATGCATTTTTAGTAACAATTGCACTGGCAGCTTTCTATGTTTATTCCCTGACGTTAGCTTACTCGTAAACATTCGTACTGAGAACTGTTTGTTACACACATCGTGACTAGCTTGCATTAATCCCCAATTCAAATGAAAAAAATTTTATTACGTATACTGCAAATACTACTGGGGATATACCTCATCATTTGTGGGCTTCTTTATGTCAATCAGGAGAAACTGATATTCATTCCGCAGAAGCTGGACAAAACATTTCAGTTTCAATTCGAAACACCGTATGAAGAGATATTCATCCGCACACGCGATGATTCGAAAGTGCATGGATTGTTGTTTCGTGCACAGCAGTCCAAGGGATTGATTTTTTATTTGCATGGCAATGCCGGATCGCTGGCCTCGTGGGGTGCTGTGGCCAAAACCTATACCGACTTAAACTATGATGTGTTCATGCTCGACTACCGCGGCTATGGTAAAAGCGATGGAGAGATAGTAGGAGAGGAGCAACTGTTTGAAGATAATCAGGCAGCCTATGAAGAGTTAAAGAAGAAATATCCCGAAGATCAGATTATTATTTTGGGTTACTCCATCGGCACCGGCATGGCTGCGCAACTTGCCTCAGTAAACCGACCCAAGTTGTTGATTTTGCAAGCGCCCTATTATAGTTTAACCGACATGATGAAACATACTTTTTCATTTGTCCCTACCTTTTTGTTGAAGTACAAGTTTGCCACCCATGCGTATTTGAAACAATGTAAAATGCCTGTGGTTATTTTTCATGGCAACCGGGACGAGGTAATTTATTATGGTTCGTCCTTAAAACTGCAACAGGAATTTAAGCAACAAGATGTGTTGATTACACTTGATAATCAAGGACACAACGGAATGACCGATAATCCGGAATACCGGAAATTGATGAAAAGAATATTGGCGGATTAAGTAGCTACCAAAATTAAACCAAGAGCAAAGCAGTATGATTCAATTTTCTGTAGACGACATCATCATACATGTTTACCAGAGAGAACATCCCGCGCAGCTGAGTCATTATAGTCAGCATGCAAGATTTATCGATGATCGAGATTTAAACAAGGATGGCGAAGCTGTTTATGTAATTGTATCAAAAGGATTAAGTACCCCGAAATATTTTATCGTAGCTTTTCGCACAAGCCCCTTAGGCTATGCGGGATTTAGCCCATGTATTCACTATGAATACGAATCGCAAAGTTTATTTATTGGCGCTGGTAACATCATCAAGATATATCGATTATCAGATCACCAGTTAATATTTGAAGATAAATGTGCTGTAGGAATTTGGGGTTGGCAAAAATATAAGAATGTAATTATTGCTCAAGAGGAGACAGCTTTAAGAGTATTTGATCTTCAAGGGAAACAGTTGTGGGAAATGTATGTCACGCCTCCCTACGATTTTACAATAGAGGGTGAACTAATCCATGTTACTTTTGAGGATGTCTTTGAAACCAGAAACTTGTTAACAGGTAAACTTTAAGCGTCAGATGCTTTTGAGAAGAGCTAGGCGGATTGTAAGTTGTATTGTAAAATAGACTTCAAATAATAACACCATGAACCCGAAAGTAAACTGGTTTTTTGAGAAGGAAACTCCCTGGCAGGAAGCCTATCTTTTATTACGCGATATTGCGTTGAGTACAGGTCTTACCGAAGAATTGAAATGGGGTTGTCCCTGCTACGTAGACAACAAAGCCAATGTAGTGCTCATCCACGGATTCAAAGATTATTGTGCGTTGCTCTTTATGAAAGGCGTGCTACTAAAAGATACAAAGAAAGTATTGATACAGCAGACCGCCAATGTGCAGTCGGCACGGCAATGGCGCTTCACGAGTGCCAACGAAATTGTGAAGAACAAGTCCGCCATCAAAGCATATATTAAAGAAGCGTGGGAGATTGAAAAGTCAGGCATGAAGGTGGACATGAAAAAAACAAAAGAGTTTTCCATGCCCGCAGAATTTAAAACAGTATTAAAGGAAATGCCAGACGTAAAGAAGGCATTTGACAAACTCACCCCAGGGCGACAGCGCGGATACTTGCTCTACTTTGGAGCCGCCAAGCAGGCTGTTACTCGCGAAGCACGCATCGAGAAATACATCCCGAAGATTTTGAAAGGAAAGGGGTTAGAGGATTGAGTAGATGAAACTAGGTGGTCTGATGAACCGATTTTAAAAGTATGTTGAATCAAGTAGTAATAATTTGGGCAATCATGGGAGGGATTTTATGGGTCAACCAATTAGTGCTAGTCATCTATACCATAAGAAATGAAGGATTAAGCTTTTGGGCAATCGGTCGAGTGTTTAATTATGAATTGCTTATGCTTTTACCAATCTATAAAACCAATCGCATAGGTATCGGGAGAAAATTAATGATAATAGGTAGAGTGCTGCTCATCATCTTTGCCTTGTTAACTTTCTTCATGATTTATTTGATCAAAAGCGCGTAGATTTATTGAAATCTATATGAGCAGAATTATTTATAATGTTTAATCACAGTGCTTCAATGAAAATAGTCTATTGGATTTTATTTTGCCTTTCTTTAGCCGCTCTGATACTTAATTTCGGCCTTGGTTTGATAGGCTTCGGAATATTTATATTTCCGATGTTGATTTTGCACATTTCCAATGGGCTGCGCTTAAGCAAGTTGAATGATCACAAAGTAGCCGTGATACTATCAGTAGTCAACTTATTTGCTTTTGCCCTTCTTCGTCCGGATGGCGTACATGCCATGACAGGCAATGGACTCAGCGCTTTATTAGATTTAGTTGGTATTGATGGAGGATACAACAGCGCAGATGTAAATCTTTATTTTGGAGCCGCGTGCGTGTTGTTCTTTATTCAACTAGTGATGGATATCCGAATTAGGATAATAATCCACAGAGTTTCATAATGGGATTGTCTTTTCATAGACATTAAATCTTAACTTTCTCCTACTATTTTAACGTAAGATTTTATACAATGACTTTACTAGATCAATACCTAAAAGGCGAGACGGAGCAAGTATATTCAGAAATCGAAAAGCTGGGTTCAAAGGCTTTTTCAAATGAATATTATGGAGATGTGGTTTCAGTAGTTACAGAGACCATGCGCAGAGTTTCTTATAACCTGCAAGTAATCCATCATGCACTTCAGGAATGCAACTACCAATTTTACACAAGCGAGGAATCAAGCTGGTATATTCCTTTGTCACCTCCAATCGCCAATGTGAAGAAGCGCTTGCAAGAGTATGAAGAGAAGGTTCACCCGTTTGGTTCTCTTCCACTGTCATTGAAATTATTCTACGAGATTGTGGGAGGCTGTAATTTTGCTTGGGATTATACGAAAGTTGATAATACCGACTGGGAAGGTTTAGATCCTATTCAGATTGCCCCGTTGGATGCTCTAATGGATGAGCAGGATTCCAGCGATTGGAAAGATATTATGCAAGAAATAATTGAGGATGGCAATCTTCCTTGGATTGAATTAGCAGCCGATTATTTACATAAGGATAATATTAGCGGTGGTCCGGCCTATTCAATTGAGTTAACAAAAACAGCATCTGTTGACAGTCGGTTTATAAATGAAGAACATGAAACCACGTTTATTGGTTATCTTCGACTGATCATGCAAAATGGCGGATTTGGAAGACCTTACGTTGGCGAAGAGAAATATGATTTGTATTATCAGAAAGTGCATTCAAAATTGTTAAAAATATAATTGAACGAAACAAGAGATGAAGTTTCGATGGATCCTATTGATTTTTATGCTGACTCCCAGCAAACACATGGTTGGCCAGCAACTAAGCGGACAAGTTTTTATTTTAGCAGAGAGATATAATAACACCACTTGCGAGATAGTAGCTGATTGCGATTGCTGCGCCAGCGATTTGTTTTTTCTAAACGGCAAAGACTTTGCTTTGATCAATCGGTGTTTGTTTAATGACACGTACTTCAAAGGAACCTACCAAATCAACAAAGGCAAGCTGACCTTAAACTTTAAACAAATGCATGTGGTGGAATTGATGAATGAAGAAACCAATAAAATCACACATACCGTTACCAAGACGAAGATTGCCCCTTATGTTTTTTCAATAGACATGTGTGAGAAGAAAATACGCCTTACTCATTTCACTATTAAAGATTTTTCAAATGGCTTCCGCTACTCACCAGAAAATGAGAAAGAATTGAATGCAAAACTTAATAAAAGTGAAGCGTGGAAGTTGATTTCGAAATAATTTGGATAAAGAATAGCTTATTATTTAACTGTATGAGGCAATTCATAAAAATGGTAGTCTGTTCATTTCTATTTATAAGTTGCAGCAACGACCGCGTTTTTAACAGCGATGTCGATAAGTTAACTTCCAATCGATTGCACAGTAATCAGCTAGAAATAGACAATATTCAAAAGGAGTTACAAGGTGAGGACAGGAAAATATCAAAGGAAAATAGTACCCTACTTACTCGCATGCAAAATTTGCATAAAGCTGTAGTAAAGCTCAACAATTCGTTGGATACAAAAGATAAGGCTACGGCTTTGCAGTTAGTGAACGACTTTATCGTTTCAGGTTTTGAGGAACTAAGGATAAATAATCAAACAGTAATCCCATTTGACGCGGAAACACCAAAGTCATTGATGAAATTGCATGTGGCAACCTTGGAAGCTTTTATGATCGAGGAACAGAGAAAGAAAATGCGCAGTATGATGCACCTCGATAGTATTGCGGTAGTGATGGTGCCTTCAAAGTTGATCGTAAAGAAAGGAGAAAAGATCGCTGGCAAAGCTGCCATTGTTTTGTTTTCAGAGTATAGTAGTACTAAAACCATGTTTAGTAAGATATTAATCAATGGCAACGAATTGAAGCGTGGAAAAGATTCCTGGGAGTTTGAAGTAATGCCAAAAGGAAAGGAAGTAGGCCCGATTGAACTACATGCTGAAGCGATTTACTCCGATCCAAAAGTTGGACATTCGGTGAAGGGCAAGCAAGTGGTTTACATACAAGAGTAATAGTAGTTCATTGCACTGATAATACTAGGTAAGTAACTTCACATACGATAAGGACTTTAAAATATGTTGTTAATAAGAAAACAATTTATAGATATCGAGACTGTACATAAAGATATTTTTGTTCACTTTAATTTTGATACAAATCGTCTAGGCTTCATTAACAATTTTAAACGTGCTTTTAAAAACGAGATGATCAATAGTAAGCCGTGGGTTGGTGAAGTAAATATTTATAAGAAGAAATTTGAGATTAGCCGTACCGGTGTAGGAACTTTCAAATCAAATGTTTCCTCCATCGTCATAAGAGGTGAAGAGGTAATGCAAGGAAATAGAAAGCAGCTTAAACTAAGCTATGGCGTTTCAAACCTATCTTTCATTTTCAGTTTATTTAGCCTCATCCCCTTTACTATATTTATGGTCATACTACTTCAGGGTTTATGGGGCTTGGCAGTTATGCTTTGTATCGTGATTGTGAATGTTCTATTAACAATCCTCGAAGTAAATAAATCAGAAGCCTACATGACCGATTACTTAAATTCCTTGATAAGTACTTTAGAGTAATTGAATCACACATTTTCGCACAATTCATACTTACTACTCCGCCTTTAAATACTCCAATCCCCATTTCTCCATTTCATTGAGAACAGGCGAAAGACTTTTGCCAAGATCGGTCAGTGAATATTCGACACGCGGAGGTATTTCATTAAACTGCTGGCGCAAGATTAATCCGTCTTGTTCTAATTCTTTCAATTGTTCGGTCAACACTTTGCGTGAGATAGTGGGAATGCGCGAAGCAATTTCACCAAAGCGTCTGGTGTCAGAACGGATACAATATAAGATGATCGGTTTCCACTTTCCCCCAATAAGTTCGAGTATGGTGGAGACAGGACACTGTTGAATATCGGTTAACGCTCCGTTAGTTACCATTTTGTTACTACTATTTTCATGGTTACCTAAATGTAACAGGTTACAATTGTGAACTAACAATAGTCACTTTGTGTGACAAAGGTAATTATTAATTATAAACCCATTTAAAAATGATTTTAGTAACAGGAGCAACAGGGCATTTTGGAAATGCAGCCATCAACTTTCTTTTAGAAAAAGGAGTGAAGGCAACAGAAATTACGGCTTTGGTACGAGCCAAAGAATCCGCAGAGCAATTTACCAAACGAGGTATTCAAACAGTCGTAGGAGATTATGACGATTACGCATCCTTGGTGAGTGCGTTCAAAGGAGTAGATCATCTGCTTTTTGTTTCAGGAAGTGATATTGGAAAACGTCTCTTACAACACCAGCATGTTGTAAAGGCAGCAGTCGCTTCCGGTGTAAAGCACATTGTCTACACAAGCTTTCAGCGCAAAAACGAAACGGAGACTTCTCCTTTGTGGGGAGTAGCACAATCGCACCTGCAAACAGAGAAGTGGCTGAAAGAAAGTGGCATCACCTATACCATTTTAAAAAACAATTTGTACATGGATTTTATCCCTGCTTTCGTGGGAGAAAAAGTGTCGGAAACAGGAGTGATCTATCTGCCGGCAAAAGATGGAAAGGTGAGTGCTGCGTTGCGGGTAGAACTAGCCGAAGCAACAGCAACTATTTTGAGAACGGTTTCCAGTCATGTCAACAAAGTATATGATTTTACCAACTCAGAAGCTTTCACGTATCAAGAAGTAGCCGAACTCATTTCTGCTCAAATAGGAAAGAAGATCAATTATGTGTCACCTACCGCTGATGAGTACGCCCAAACCCTTGCTAAATTCGGATTGCCGCAAGACATGATTGGTGTGTTTGCAGGTTTTGCTGTAGCGCAAGCAGTAGGAGAATTGGATGTAGTAAGCAAAGACTTAGAAAACATTTTAGGTCGCAAGCCAACTACGATCGCAGAATTTTTGAAATCGGTGTATCGCGCGTAAGCACCACACAGTCTCAATAAATAAAATACTTAATTGGAATCAAACAAGCGTGGAGTTGTAGGTGAACTAATCAGTCACTTGCAGCACCACGTTTTTTTTGTCTACATCCAGAACACCTACTTACAACTCGCGCACTTCCAGTCTTCGTCTAAATCAATGACGGTCACAATGGTAAGATGGCGTTCTTTGGGAGCTACGATGATGCGCACATGTTGTTGGTCTTTGCTGGTGTAGCCTTCCAGTGCATACTTGGCTCCACGTGGTGCTTCCGGTTCACTCTTCGCGTAATTGATGTTCGCTTGCTGCACAATTTCTTTCACTTCTTTTTGCGTGATGTGCCGACACTCCATGCGGCACCGCGCATGCTTAGTGAAAAAGTAAGTAGCTTCCACATCACGAAAGACATCGGCAATACTGGTAGAATCTTTTTCAGTTGAACGATATGTACCTGAAGAAGGACGCGATGATTTTTCAGGCGCACGTCCCTCACGGCATTGGCGCACAAAAAGTGCAACAATAAAGAGAATGACAATCAATAAATAAGGAATCGCTTTTTTCATGTGTTACTAATTTGTTTTTAATGGTCACATGGAATCGCTGAATTTATTACTCCAATAGGTGTAGAGCATCTGAAAGCGATTTCATAATCATTTCTGATACGCATACCCCAGCACAGCCACCACATGAAAGGCAGTGCCCGCTAATACAAACAAGTGCCAGATAAAGTGACTGTATTTAATTTGCTCAGCAACAAAGAAGACCACACCAATTGAATACATCGCACCTCCTGCTACCAGCCAGAATAATCCCCAGCCCGGCATACTGCTCCACAAAGGTTCTACGGCAATAACTGCGAGCCAGCCCATGCCCAAGTATAATGCAGTAGATAGTTTACTACTATTCGCACCAGCCACCGATTTAAGAACCACTCCGCCAATCGCCAGCGTCCACACAATACCGAAGAGCCACCAACCCCACGCACCTTTGAGTACGATTAATGTGAGTGGCGTATAGGTTCCAGCTATCAGCAGAAAGATAGCGGCATGATCAAAAATATTAAAGACACGTTTGGCTTTGCTATGGGGGAACGCATGATAGAGGGTAGAAGCCAGATAAAGCAACATCATGGTAGCACCAAACACACTCGATGCGAAGATCGCTTTACCACCCAGCGGAATAGATTGAATGATCAGAATAGGAGTGACAGCCACAGCACCCAAAAACCCAATACCATGACTGATACTATTCGCGATTTCTTCGCCCAGACTTTGATGACGTTTCGGAGGTTTTGTGCTCATGGTACAAAGATCGGATTTTAGGAGAGTTTTCCCTACAGCACTTTTAAAGTAACATAGCGGCTTCCTGAGTGACTTTGTGCCTTCGCGGCAGAATAAGATTGATGTATGCCAATTCTATGTATTCTATGTGCTAAAGTCCATGCAAAGAGAACATCCCATTGAAATACACAAACAAGCGCATAGGAATTCTTAGTGCCTTTGTGCCTTCGTGGCGAATAAGATTGATGTGTGCCAATTCTATATGCTCTATGTGTTAAAATTCGAATGAAGAGAACAACCTTCAGGTTTACTATATTTGCATTATGTTTAACCGACTCAAAGAAATCTATCAGGAAGTAGAAAACCACACCGACCTTACCTACAAGGCCATTCCCTTTTATACCAAAGCCATCCGCGACATTAAAGTAGAGTTGTTGAAGATTGCCACGATGCAAGGCGAGCAACTCTCACGCAACGTCACCGATGCCACCCGATTGATTCATTTGACAAATCGTGATGATCTGAGTGGAATTGAAAACTATCCCAAAGAAATTCCTAAATATCTTAAGCGTGTTCGCGATACCATATTAAGTTCGCTTGCCTTTGTCAAGAAGATGAATTAGTGCAGCAATAGCGATTGGTGGATTTGTTCTGGCACCTGACTGATAGATCTTGTATTTTTATTCGTTAAATAAATAGGAACAATGAACGATGCTTGGTTAGAACGATGGAATGATCGGTACAGCAAATCTGGTTATGCCTATGGAGAAAGTCCAAACGAATTTTTCAAAGAACAAGTAGCGCACCACAAGCCCGGCACCATTTTATTTCCTGCCGAAGGCGAAGGTCGCAATGCCGTTTATGCTGCACGGCAAGGGTGGAAAGTTTCCGCGTTTGATATCAGTGTGGCCGGTCAGCGAAAAGCGTTACAATTAGCACAACACCATCAAGTATCCATCGACTATCAAGTAGGTGAATTGCAGCAAATGAATTATGAGGCTGGGCAATTTGATGCGCTTGGTTTAGTCTACGCTCATTTCCCGCCAGAAATCAAATCCGCGTATCATCAAACGCTGAGCAACTTAATACGAGTAGGAGGCACTATCATTTTCGAAGCATTCAGTAAAAAGCATTTAGAGTATGTAATGAAGAATCCCGTTGTTGGCGGCCCACGCGATCTCGCTTCTTTATTTTCTATAGAGGAGATTCAGCAGGATTTCTCCAATTATGAAATCGTTCAATTAGAAGAAAAAGAAATTGAATTACAGGAAGGTGAGTTTCACAATGGACTGGCTTCGGTGATTCGTTTTGTAGGCAGGCGAAAGAAGTAAGAACACAAGACTATTTTTTATGGCGCATAATTTTACGTTGCAGTTGCCAGAATTCTTTGCCATAACCTACCAGCAATTCTTCACCCTTATCAATCGGTCGTTTTGCTTCGATGTAACACCGATTGCCCTCGCTTACATATTCACAATTGTTGCGCAGGTCTTTTACCTTCGATAATCCTTGGGCATCGTTCGCATAGCGACCAAGTGTATCTAGCGCTGGCAATGCGTCAATCACTGCGTTGCGGGTGATGTACATCAGATAACCGTTGTGGCCATCCAGATGCTTCACCTCTTTCCACTTACGCTTTTTTCCTTTGTATTCTACAATGCGAGTACCTTTGTCAATCGCTTTTTTGGTAAACAATCCTTTGCCGGCATTGGGCAACCGCGATTTTTTTACAATCAGAAACTTTTCAAGATAGGCCATTTACTCTTCATAAAATTCTTGAATGGCACCGAAGTAAGCATGTTCCCAGCCTTCAACGATATCATTATAATCAGAGTCGGGAATGTTGGTGTGGCGCAATTCCACGGAAGTGCCTTCTTTTGCTTCATGCAGTTTGATGGTAACAATAGAAGGCTCGGCTTGCTCGCCAAAGTACCACTGCTGCACTATTTTTTTGTCAGGTTCAAACTCCAGGTTTTTTCCTACAATGCTTCCTTCCCATAAGGAAAATTCGCTGTTCGGTTCGGTGCTCATCTCCGCTTCTTCGCCACTCCACAAATGAATGGTGTTCGGATTCGTCAGCGCGAGATACACATCTTGCGGAGGTGCCGAAACAATAAAATATTTTTTATAGTCCTTCATGTTTATTAAATCAGAATCGATTAATGAAAGTGGTACAAGAACACCAGAATACCATTGAAGGCAGGTTTGGGATTGTCTTTGATTTCGAGCGTGACGTCCACTTCAAATTTGGTGATGCCACGTAAGTTGAGGATGTTGTGCAGCTTGGCGCGAAGGCGTACTTCCTGATTGACCAACACCGGTTGATTGAACTTCAGTTTCTCAATGCCATAGTTGATCATCATTTTGATGTTTCTGAATTCGGCAATCTGATCCCACAAGTGTGGCACCAGCGATAAGGTGAGATACCCGTGCGCGATGGTACTCTTGAAAGCCGTTTCGGTGGCAGCTCTTTCCGGATCGGTGTGAATCCATTGGTGATCGAGAGTGGCATCAGCAAAACGGTTGATTTGATCTTGCGTGATGGTGGAGTATTCGGACACGCCCAGTTCTTTGCCTAAATAGGTTTGAAATTCATCGTGACTGCTAATGATTAATTGGCTCATAGTGGAGTAGTTCAATCATCAAAAGTAGGAATTATTTACCAGCCACAGCTTTCAACCCGTGGAAAGGTTTCAACCCGTAGAAATGGTTTCAATCCGTGGATAAGAGGATTAGCATTCAATCTTCTAAAAAAGAGATTAACTTTGACCATGCTCAATTCTTTTTGGTCAACTTACCTGCAAGGTTTCTTCGTTGTGATGGTCATGCTCACCATCGTGTGGATCGCGAGTGTACGTCTGGTCAATGCAGGTATTGTCGACCCGTTTTGGGGATTGGGTTTTGTGTTGGTCAACGCGTTCTATTTTCTCAACACACCTTCTGAAAACTTACGCAAGTGGATGTTGCTGGCCCTCGTCAGTATCTGGGGATTGCGATTGTTTGTTTACCTCTGGTGGCGCAATTGGGGCAAACCCGAAGACTATCGCTATGCACAGTTTCGCCAGAAGTATGGAGCCACACGCTATTGGTGGTTTAGCTTCTTTCAAGTTTTCTTATTACAAGGCATTTTGCTGTGGATGATTTCAGCACCACTGTTTGCAGTTAATTATAACACAGAAAATACTACACTAAATGTATGGGATGCACTCGCTATTCTCTGTTGGATCATCGGCTTTGCATTTGAAGCAGGTGGCGACTATCAATTAGTAAAATTCAAATCGAATCCTGCGAATAAAGGAAAGGTGTTGAACACCGGCTTCTGGAGATTCACACGCCATCCCAATTACTTTGGCGATGCCTGTGTGTGGTGGGGATTTGCTTGCTTCTCGCTGGCAACACAAAGTTATTGGCCGATATTGGGTTCATTGCTCATGACCTTTTTATTAGTGAAAGTTTCCGGAGTGGCGTTGTTGGAAAAAGCACTGAAGACCAACAAGCCACAGTATGATGAGTATATTCGCAAAACATCGTCTTTCTTTCCATGGTTTCCCAAGAAGTAAGTAATCGCATATTCGCAAAAGCAGATACCGTAGAGCCGCTCGTAAAACCTACGGTCGACATTGACACACTAGCCTCTATTGATCCCGCTACTTTAGAAGATTCATTTATCTATGTGCATTGCCATTACAACAATACAGCCGATGAGATGCTCATCCGTATTTGGCGTACCACATTTTTAATTGATCGCGCCTCCGGTGTGCGCTCGCAATTGTTGCATGCCGAAAATATTTCGTACGCTCCCCAATGGACTATGATGCCGCGGAGGCAACCGTTCACCTTTCTGTTGATTTTTGGCGGACTTCCTAAATCATGCCGCGTGTTTGATCTGATCGAAGAAATTCCACAGCCCGGGGGCTTTGAAGTGCGCAACATAAATCGCAACGAGACCGATGTTTATCACATCGATATTCTGTAATTTTAATACACCTATCATCC
>JABFSO010000155.1 GCA_013140555.1 Cyclobacteriaceae bacterium
GGTTGAATACCGGTAAACGAACCGGTATTCAACACATGATCAGTTACCATTCTTTGGTTATCTTAGGTGGTAGTAAGCTCGGGATGTAAGGCTGATATTTTTCGTGGTCCTCCAGAGTATTTTTTTGCCTCGGTCGTTTTAGTGCGTCCTTAAGTATGTCACGCTGTTTCTGCGTATCTCTGGCTAACGAGCCATAGTTGAACTTTGGGTCGTAAAGATCAAGCCACAAACTATATTTCTCAATGCACTTACGATAATCTTTAAAGTTCGTTTCACTCTTGTTAGTGATGTTTGGAAGAGATTCTTTTCTTACTGGTCCAGACTCCAATCCCTTCAATTGATTCTTTTTTCTGTAGTTGTTTTTCATTTTTTTCTGTTTTGTGATACTCCCTCGGTATCGGTTAAGTAAGTTAGGTTTGCCAGGGACGCTATTAATTATTTGTACTTGTTATCTTTACTATTCTGCTTTTGGTTTAACTCTTCGTCTTATTTTTTTTCTAACTGCCTGAACCTCGGTTCAATAAATTTTATCTGCTTTCTTCTGTGGCGTAATATCAGATGGTCAGCTTCGGTGTCTTTTTTTTTTCAAATAGTTATTTATTGTAAAAGGTGTATTCTGATGTCAATAGTTAGAATTATCGCGAAAGGCTAAAAATGTTTAACCCATTTTATTTTAAAAAAAGTGTAGTAAAAATTTTTAAAAGTCATTTTGACTTAAGGGAAATAGGAGAGGTCACGCTTTTAAAAAGCGAAAAATCGGCTGCTGGTTGCAACCTGTGTCAAATAAGAAGGCGTTGCTCTATTGAAGTATCTCAAAAAACATCACCACCATATTGAAGTTAAGAGCGAAAAAGGTATGACGGCTATCTGTAGCGTCTTCGAGACAGTAAAATGCGGATGAGGTGCAATAGTAATCAACATACGCTAAGCCAACCATTGTATTCGGAATGTGTTCTTCAAAAGTTTGCCTTGATATTTGAATCGATCTATCAATAACAGTTTGCAATATTTCATCAGAATTTATGATCTCAAGAACCATTGGTGTTTCTTCTTGGGTATATGGTGTATCCAGTTGAATGTACTGCTCCAAATTGCGACTCATTTTGTTTTTGATCGCTTCGTATACTCTTTGATTACTATTCATAGGAAGTAAATTTAGATACCTGAATATAAGCAAAAACAGCGATAAAAGGAAGTATTTACAGGTGTTTTAGCCCTTTTACCTAACAAAAGTTTCGAACAGGAAAACGCTGGTAAATACCTTTCTTATTAAGTAGCTGGTTTGCAAGAGCATGCGCTCAAGTGCGCTGAAACATCCTTAAATACTAGTGTTGGGGCCGCAGTCGGTTCCTGAAACTCTTCTATACTCGTGTATATAAACTAAAACCATTCTTATGAAAACAGAAGATGCAAAGAAGATTATCATTGGGTTACTGAAAGCCAAGAGCCCTGAACCCATTACTCCGCAGGAGGTGAATTATGGAAACAAAAGCATTGCCTTCGTTCAGATTTACGGAATTTTTTCAAACCTGGTTAAGAACGGTTCCGTTCAAATGAACCAAAGTGAAGGAAAGAAGTTCTATTCGATCCTGGATGAGACTAAGCTGAATGATGATCCTGCGCCAGCAGCTAAAGAGAAAGCGGTCAAAGTGCAAAAGCACAAAGAAGAGGAAGATGAAAAGCCCGTCCAAAAGGCATCTGGGCGAGATCTCACAACGTATCGTTTCAACAATTCTGAGGGCCTAAATAAAGGAAGGCTTGCCCTAGCTATCATAAAGGAGTACGCTCGTGAAAAGAAGCCAAGTTTTAAAACACTTCTTGAAATGTTCCCTGATACAATCGTACCACCTTACGGAGTTTGTAAGCCGGTAAAAATTGCGAAAGAGATGAGCAAAGAACGCGCACGGTTCTTCATCAAGCCAGAAGAGGAAATAAAGCTTCGTGATTGTTCTATTTGTGTTTCGAATCAGTGGACCGTTGACAGAATTCAACAGGTGATCTCTATTGCTAAGAAACAGCTTGGTTACAAAATAAAGTAAGCTAATATTCCGATTGCCAGGGTAAAGGAGCGTTCTGAATTAGAACGCTCCTTTTTATAGAGGTTAGTTTACAATTATCACAGTATAACCCAGACCTTTTTACTCCAATGTTGTCAATGTGAGAGAGTGAGTTGTTGATCCGACAAGGATTTTAAATCAAAGGTTGAATTGGGATGCTTTTAGGTAGAGGTGATGAATACGAGAGAGTGATATTCCAGTCAGAATTGTATAAAATTGCTCGCCATACATGCTAGTTCACGATTACTTTTCTGGTTACACCATACTGGTTCGTAGAAACGTGGAAAATGTAAAAGCCTTTTGGGTACTTCGATAAGTCAATATGCTTGAAATACTTGCTTCTTGTAGCAGTTAATTCTTCTTCTAATATGACCGCTCCCAAAGCATTATAGATCGCCAAACGTATATCGGTAGAAGTATGATTGATAAGCGTTAAATCAAATAGGCCGTTACTAGGGTTTGGATAAATATCAAGTACAATTTCTGAAATGGCATCCTCTACATACAATACTGTAACGAATATCGGTGCAGAAGGCGCTGATGCACATCCTCCGGTTGTTACAATAACGGTATACGTTCCATTTGATACCGCAGTATAAACCTGTGAGGTTGCGCCAGAAATTAAGGTTCCGTTCAAATACCATTGATTCCCCGTAGCTGAAGAAGATGTGAGCGTTGATCCTGCCTGTGAAATTGTAGGCGTTGATGGGATTAGATTTAATAGAATGCTCACGTTATTTGCTGCCTGGTTAGCTACAGCGAGATCAGAATTGCCATCAGTATTAAAATCTGCAGAAATTATAGAATACGGATTTGATCCGGCAAAAAAGTCGTTTCCGGTCCCGAAGCTTCCAGTTCCATTTCCAAGCAGGATCGAGATTTGTGTTCCGAAAAGACCAGTTACAGCCAGATCCATGTTGCCATCATTGTTAAAATCATCACTGGTTAGCCCATAAACATTAGGCAATGTTGTAAAGTTCACAGCTGAATAAAAGCTTCCTGAACCATCATTTAATAGCACAGAGATGTTCGCATCACTCGTGTTACTTACGGCCAAATCGATCTTGCTGTCATTATTGAAATCTGAACCAACAACTGTTTGCGCAGATGAACCTACCGCATAAGGTATTGGAGCTGAAAATCCGCCCAACCCGTCGCCCCAAAAGACCGAGACAAAATAGCTACTTCCACTTCCATTGTACACTTCCGCTACATCAACTTTTCCGTCAGTATTTAAGTCTAAGGCGATCATGGAAGTAGAACTTGATCCTGTAAATGTAAATCCTGTTGGCGACCCGAAGCCTCCCATGCCATTGCCTTGTAGGAAAGAAAAGCCATTAGATTTTGCAACAACCAAATCTACCTTACCGTCCATGTTGAAATCCGCATTTGCAATTGAAGCTCCAGGGGGCGCGATCACGCTGGTGCCGGGTGTAAATGTTCCCGTCCCGGACCCAAGAAGAATAGATACTGTGCCTGTGCCAGACGCCTGTTGAACTGCTATATCGATATTCCCGTCCATATTAAAGTCCGCTGCTGTTAGAGAGCCAGGATTTGATGCCACAGTATAGTTGATAGCACTGTAAAACATTCCAGAACCATCTCCAAGTAAAACCGAAACAGTGTTACTCACAATATTAACAGTCGCCACGTCCGGCTTGCTATCGTTATTAAAATCAGCTGAAATTACTACAATCGGTTGCGTTCCAGCGCTATAATTAACGCTTGAGGAAAAACATAATTGAGCTTTGACATGTAGCGAAAAAACTAATGTACATGCAATAAAAATGGAAGTTTTGATGTTCATGGGTTTTATTTTAAATTGATTTAACAGCCTTTGATTTTGATAACTGTTTCACTTTTTGATTTGAATGATTGGAATTTTGATCTGTCCAACCCTTAATACAGAGGTTTCCTTTTTCGGAGTATTGGTAGGTTTCTCGCGACTTATTGTAGACAATGGGCGCTTGTAGTTCCTCTTTCATATACTTAATATAGCGGTATAGCATGCCTCTGGAAATTTGAATCTTAGAAGCGAAATTAGCAGACCTACCAGTGTTGTTTTTACTGATGTACGTATCTATTAATTTTATCTTCTCAATATTCATAAGCACCTAAAAATATAAGAGGCTTGTCTACTATAGGTTCACTTTAGAAT
>JABFSO010000469.1 GCA_013140555.1 Cyclobacteriaceae bacterium
ATCCTCAAACAAAGCATCTTCAGTGGTTTCTTGAATAACTACCCTTCCAGCTTTTGTGCCACCAACAAACGGTAACAACTCACCGGCTATTACTACCCATCCATCTCCCCAGTTCGCTCCTAAGTCATCCACTCCGCTAACAATTACCAGATGTCCAAAATGTGCAGCAATGCCTGCGAAGCAATCCCTGAAACTCTTTTGCATAAAGTCAAAAGTTTCCTGATCAAAGGGAAAGCCGTCTGTTTTGGGGAAATCAATTCTTTGGTACATGATTAGATAGTTTGAATTGTAAATAATTTACCTGCTAGCTTATACGACATGATTAGACTATTCATTTCGCGAGCATTCAATGTGACTGCAACTGGCACAAATACAACGAAATCATAAGTCTGTAGGCTAGTTTCACCACGGGTATAGATATAGTTCTTTGGCTTTGAAACTTCAGCTCTGGTATAAAAATATTTCGGCCTTACCTCAGCTCTGGTATAGATGTAAAAAGGATCAAATGTTTTACCATCAACAATGTAGATTCTGCGAAGCGCATTATCATAGCGATCATTTAGCATCTTCTCCAAATAAACTACTTGTGGTGTAATGCTTAGCTTGTACAAAATGCTAAGCCTGAACAAAATCAATTGGTTGTATACATACACAATCGGACTGATTAACCGATAGACCCAATTGACGTGCTCAGCCTCCTGCAACTCCTGCGGAATGCGATCAGTCACAATCTTCGTGTAGTCAATATCGTAGCGATTTACATTGATCATTGCAGTGGACTTTGGGCGATCCAAGTAATCACTAAATCAGTCGGGTTTTCAAATCGCAAATAACCTGAGTCGGGTTGATACTTTACATTGATACTGGTGAAAGAAAACAATCCGTAGCTACTCAATGCCTGAGTGATGTTAGGTATTACCACACCATCTACCTTTTGCAATTCATCCACGAGGTAAGCCAAAACAAACACACCATTGAATGGAAGATTTTGCAAATACTTGTTGATGGCATTTTGCACCGGCTGAAGATCAGAACCATCGATGCGCTGGCCAGCGTCATTTAGGATCAGCGGATCATAATAAATTTCAATATTCAATTTTAGCTTATCAGCAACATTACTGTCAATGATCAACTTAACACCGGCATCCTTTACCCGCGCCATGTATTCACGAAAGGCAGTCAGCTCCGGAGCTGAGAGCGGTGCCAAGTCAGTGGCAAGCTTCGCCACCTTGAGGCGCAAGTTTTTCGTTTGCTCCACCACAGCCACATACTTCACAATTTGGCTATCGCTTATTTGTGTTTCAGTCAAGCCTGTATTGTCATACAGATCAGTATCGTCCGGGAGAGAGTAACCATATTGAAAGGCTTTTGCCTTGGTAGCATACCATTTCAGTGTGTGCGGTTTAAGCACTGCCAATAGCTCATTTACTTCCGCTTTGAGCGTGTCAAAAAGAACTTCTACCGTCCAAGCTGCTATAGCTACAACGCGCGTCCACAAACGCCACAATGCCGTCTTGCTTGTACTGGTGGCCACCGGAGCAAGCGTAGTATCTGCCTGCACTTCCGTGATTATGCTTTGCTGAATTTCATCAATAGTGCGTGCCATAATTAACTTACAATAAAATCATATTCAATAGCCCAAAACTCTATACCTTCTTCCTTTGGTGGCGGTATCACTGCTGCGCGACTGCTGGCCGGTTGCTTCACCTGAAGAAGATTTGTAATTCTTTTCTTTCCGCTTTCTGCTTCAGGTGATTGAATGATGGTGCCCGGAGTAATCTCTCCGGTTATACTGCCACCGTTTAAATCAACCATTTCAAATAGCCTGGACTCGTCACCGAGCTCCTGAAGTGTCAAATCAATCCAAGCCTGTCCGTTCAGTGCCTTTACCAAAATAGGCTTCACTGCTTTTGGCAGGCGCTCATCTTGCAACCGAGTTACGATGCGCTCAGGCAATGCTAAAACAACACCTGAAACCAACGCATCTGTAATACCAATACCATTCAGATCAGCTGCGAGAAACAATTGATCTTCTGGTACCAGATCAACCAACTTGTGGCCATATAGTGTTTTAGTAGTTGGCATCAATGCGCAGCTTGCTGTTTATAAATTCTATTTTGTTCACCGTTATTCCATCATTGGTAAACTGATTTCTTACTTCACTTAAAAATGCCGAAGGGTCTTCCTCCTCCAGGTAACTCGCAGCACCCACACCCGTATTGGGAAACTCCTTGAAGCTGCCTGGTTGGCAAATCAACAAAAGCTCCATGTGCTGTGTGTCGCTTTCACCGGTGACTAAATCGCCATTGGCAAAAATCTTCTTATTGGTTTTATCGTAAAGAATATCTTTCAATGCTTCACAGTTAGATCTTCCTTATTCGCATAATCACCAACATTCTTTCCGGAGAGCTGAGTTGCCGCATACGTTTTGAGCGCACTTCCTCCATCACCCGCCACCGGAACGAATCCCGTCAATGCTTGCTTCAGTGCATTCACCACTTCATTGGTTTTGTCCAACTCCGCTTTCACATCTGGCCAGTTCACCATGCCTCCATTGTTGCCATCGTTGAAAATGATCTCCGGTGAGTTGATCAAAATCTTATCAGCTTCACCAACAGCAATCACCATCCACTCATCTTGATCCTCAATTCGAACAGCCAATGCCCAGGTATTTACTTTTGGTATTAGGGTGATGCTTTTAGTAGAATCCTGAACCGGTCGAAGCTGCACATCTTCATAGGGCAAATCGGTCTGATCATCCACCAGCACACAGGTGCGCTCGGTTTCGTTTACGCTTTTAACCCGAGCCAGCATTGTAGGAGCAGGGCCTAATTCTTTGGCCATTTGAAATAACATTTGCCGTATCTTTTCAGACTTTTCCATTACGCGCTCAACTTGTGACCAATCTTTACTTTCTGTCGTCCACCTCCGGAATTAAAACTTCCTTCTACTCCTGTGATGAAGTATCTGCCAATCCGCTGCGGATATTTTGTATCATCAATAACAGCCGTATCGCCTGGCACAACGAAAGGAACTAAAAAGGTTGTGATGCTTCCTTCGTATCCTCGTGTTACGAGCTGCTTGCGCTTTTCAACTGCAATTTGATTTTGAATTGATTTATCCCGGATGGCTGTTCGCAGTATCTTATTCTGGCCATTCACATTGCCATCGTAGGCTTGTTCCTTCACACCGGATTTAGCTCGGCTCTCAATCGTAATGCGCACGTCAACAAATTCCTTTTCATCGTTAAACTTCAGGTCATTGTCTTTGATCACGTTCCAACCCAAACGAAATTTTTGGCTCGCCTTTGGTTCCAGCGCCAAGGCACCCACATACAGCGTATCAAAATTGAAGTACACCGTCAACAAACACTTTTCTTTAAACCACTCCAACACTTGTATCCCGGTCACATTTTTGAACGTGGCCTTGTCGATCGGTATGTGCGGAATGCTCTCGCTGAGCTTAATGTCAGTGCCTTGTGTAAGGTCTTCCAGCATTTTGCGCACCGTAGTTTTTTTATAGGCTTTTGTGAAGTCTAACACTTTACGCAGTTGGTAGCTGTAGCCTTCGCAATCCAGCTCCAAAGGCACTGTAAAATTGATTCTGCGAATGAAGCCACGGAAGCGAGTATATGTGATCCCATCATAACCAGCTTTGATATCTACTTTTAAACCTTCTTTCAATTGCAATCCGGTTTGAACTCGATCATATTCATCGCCCTCTTTTTTTAGTGAGGTGATAGCTGGTAACTTAATCAGAGCGCTGTCGCTGAAGTTTTCAAGGCTTGTATTCCAGGTAAAGGAGTTTGCCTTTACTTGCTTGTATGGGCCAATAGTGATATCGCTTTTCATTCTAAACATCGCTGTCAACATCTAAGGTGAAAATAGAATCACTCTCCAAGGTCATAGCAAAAGGCCGGATGTGTTTCCGGCCACCTTCTACTTCAGGTAAATCAAGCTTGGTAATGACAACACGTGTGTCCTTATCCAAAAAGATATTCGTTAATGCATTGTCCAGGCGAACGGCTGTCTTCAGGTCATCGAGCTTCTTCAGGATAATCAATTCTTTCTCCGGCCAAACTCGATCAGTTTCATCGATCACAAAACCTTTGATTGTGATTTGGTAGTCTTCTGCACTGAAGTATTCTTTCACAGTTCCTTTGCGCTCAGACATGGCCGTGCGCACAATGGTATTGCTAGAACTAATTTTGATAACCGCATACGGCAACAATAAATCAGAAGCTCCAAAAACGGAAGCTTCAAGTCCTTTAAATCGAATAGGTAACCAGATTTCTTTGCCAAGGTAGTCAGCGGTTAACGAGCTGCCGCTTACTTGGCTGAGCTGAGTGTTTTCGCCATTGATGATGAAGGGTGAAGGATCAGCCGTTTTTTGCTCATCACCAATTACGTAAGGCTTGCCGCCAAACTGGTAGCGATAAAAATCTGCCAGATCGTAGATAAACAAGCCCATGATTTATTGATTGATTGCGCCACTGTAAAGTATACGTAGCAACGTCTCCTCGATGTCGTTTTGAATTTCGCTCATTCCTTCTTTTACTGAAGAAGAATGCACTTCCAACTTCTCTACCATCTTGTTGATGTGAATGTGGATCACGCGCGGTCCTGCCGATGTAATCCCACTCACCGTGTTATTAGCGTTGGCCGCAGTGTTGGCCGGTGCTGGCATGGCACCAGAAACGGAAACCCCTGACGGTGTTGCAGCATTAGCACTGCGTCCATCATTGCGCTTGGCGTAGCCTGCTTGGAAAGCTTTAGAGATTCCTCCATTCGCTATTTGCGAAGCGGTGTCTGCTAATTGCATTACACCCTCTTTCATCAATGCCGGATTGAAGGTCAATCCACCAATCAATACTTTACCCAATCCAATGAAAACACCACTCAACAGTTTTCCTACTTCCCACACGCCCAACAGCACGCCTCTAAAGCCTTCAAACTTATTCCAAGCGTAAACAATACCAGCGATCAGAGCTGCTATTCCCGCAACGATTAAGCCGATGGGATTGGCTGTCATTGCTGCATTTAAAATCCACTGAAAGCCAGCCCAAAGTTTAGTTGCCCAGGCTACTGCATTCACCGCAATGGCATAACCTACCACCGCAGCTGTCAGCACGATAAAGACTCCGGAATATTCTTTGATGAATGCAATGCTAGAACTGATCAGGTTTACCAATGGAACCAGCGCAGTGTCTATTAAAAATCCAAATGCCGGAGCCAACGAACCGCCCAGCTCTAACGCCACACCGGCCAACTGTCCCTTAAATGCTTCCCACTTACCAAAGTCGGTCTGGGCAATTTTATTGGTCATATCGTAAAAGCGACCTCCTTCACTTGTTGCTGTGATAAAGGCATCTTTCACCATTTGAAAACTGATTTGACCTGCTTCCATTTGCTTACGAAGTACGCCCATCGATGTGCCTGTCTTTTCAGCGATAATCTGCAATGGATTAAATCCGGCATTTACAAACTGAAGTACCTCTTGTCCGGTAAGTTTACCTGCAGCTCGTGTTTGACTAAATGCCAAAGTAAGGCTACCGAGTTTTTCTTTGTTGCCCATAGCTACATCGCCCAGCATGCGCAAGTCTGGCATGATTTCTTTTGCAGCTGCCCCGAATGCAAGCATCGTCTGCGCATTCTGATAAAGCTCGTTGCCGTAAATCGAATCTTGAGCGAATTTTGTAAGGTCATTGTTGAGCTGGCCACCATCGCGTTTTCCGGCCATTACTTCGAATGAGGTTGACCGAGCTTGTCCTTGCAAGCCAGCATCCAATACAGTACCGCCAAGGGCGAGCGCTCCAGCCAAACCCATGGCAGGCAATAACTGTTTGAGTGATCCAAAGAATCCTCCATATCCCGATAAGTTGCCAGGAGAAGAAGCCGCAAGCCGGTTGAGCTTTTCCAGCTCAATGCGGGCTTCTCTAATTTGTTTCAGTGAGGTGCTTTTGCTGATGACCGATTCAAGTGAGCTAATCTTTTTCGTGATCGCATCATAGCTTTGCGCGAGGGTGTCGTTAGTGCCTTTGATGGCATTGGTAGTTTTACGAGCGGTCTCGGCCATTTTAGCCAAACCACCACTTACCATTTCGCGCAGTTTTATGTAGAATTCTAAGCTCATTTCAGTTTAGAGGCATCTGCCTCCATTTTTCTGATCTTCAAAATGTGGGCAAGCTTCAAGGCCAGTTGGTCATCGCTTAAAGAGGAAGCATCGCGCCCGGTATAATACTCCACCATTGTTTCAAGCATTCCGATAATATCATTACCGGCTGCTTTAGACGCATCCTCTACCTTTTTACCAGAGCGGCTTTCTTGCCTTCCAAAATGGCGTTGAACTTCATGGCGCTAGGGATGAAGTAATCATCATCCTCTAAAATTTCGTTGTCACCGGCAACCCAGCATTGGCGCATAGCCGTTTCCAAGAACTCGTACAAACCTTCCTCTTGCACCTTTGTGCTGGCGTAGGAAAGAATGCTTCGATTGATGGGTTTTAAAATACCAAGCTTTTCGATATCCCCATTATCCTTAATGATGGGAAGGAACCACAGTCCTTTGTGCTCAACGGACCATTTTTTCATTTGTTCTTCGCCAAAACGTTCGTTGGCGATGGCATGAAGCTTCTCGCGAAGTTCAGCTTCTTTTTTTTCTGCCTCGCGCTTGCGTATCTCCTTTACGCTTTCGCCTTTTTTTCCTTCAGTAACGATCATAGGTTTATTTGATTAAGTGGTTTTTACTTCTTGAGTGTTTGCATGCGTAAGGCTAAGAAGGGAAGTGATACTTCGCTCATCTTTGCATTTTGCTCCATGGCAAACTTCATATTGGTGAATGCAATGCCCAGAATTGCTATGGTGCGAATCGTGCCGATTACCTCTTTCTTATACTCGATGGTAGAGGTAATCAATGTATGAGGTACCTCAGTTATATCTGCAAAACCCGCGGCCTGTGCAGCATCATTGAGTAAGTCTACTTCATACTTTAACAGCTTAAAGTTACCAGGATACTTCTTGTTGCCGGTTTGTATGTCGACCGGCTCGTTAGAACTGGCATACACATATTCTTTCTCAATGTCCTTCTCAACTTCAAATCCGCGCAGGCCGGTGAGTGTTCTTCCCAGCACTGTGAGCTTTATGTTGCTCCAAGCGCAATCTTTGGTGCTAAATTCCATGTTGTTGTTTTTGTTAAGATGCTACCAATCCAAGTTCTACATCAATGAAGCTGGAATAACCCAATGGCCTCACTCTTATCTTCACAGTCAATTTGCCAGTGCTTATAATGTTTTGATTCGCGGCAATGTCAACTTCTACTGCGCTGATCTGTGCGCCCATGGCAACATTGATTTGTTGCTCAATCTGTTTTTCCAAATCGATGATCACATTGGTAGCTATGCTGCCTTTGTCATCCACTTCCACTTCGCTCTCTAGCTGATCCACATAAACAGCAGCTGCAATGATCGCAGCTTTGTCAAGGACACGCCCATACGCCAACAGGCGATAATCGTCTGTGCTCGCCATCCGGTCAATGGCAAAATAAAATCCTGCCTTCTGTGGATGCTGCATGAGCGTGATAAAGCCAGCATCATTCAGGGTGGAAATATCCAACCGGTCTTTTACCGCAGTAGTACCAATGAACGCTGTGGCCAAGCTGAGCGGACCATTAGCTACTTTTCCGAGCTTGATGTGCGCTCCATACTTCACAGCTCTGCCCAGGGCAAGCCCTACGGAAGCCGATCCATCGTTGAGCGAGCCACCCAATACCACACCGGCAAAACCATTGGCACTGCCTGTCGGTGTTAGCGTATTGGCAGCTGCCGGATTTTGCACACGGCCTTCGATCAAAATGCGGAGCGGCTTCAGCTCTGCCAAGCGCGACTGTGCAAAGACCTTGGAGTTGGTGAGAGCTGTAGTAACGTCTGAGTCGATGAAGTTGGCACCGCCATTGTATCCACCGGGAGGCTTCCGGAACACGGCCAACAAACGAATTTCGTTGCCGGCAAACTGCGTGAGCTTTTTCGCACCGTTCACATTGGTATCGTCTACCATTTGCGCCAGCGTCATAGTGTCGGGCACTCCCATTACATACAACTTCTGGTTGCCACCGGCGTCAGCATAGAACTCCTGAAGGTGACGATACATAGTAGGCTCAGCCGCCAATGAATAGCCCTGAGCAATTGCATCATCCAGATTGTAAACAATCTTGGTGACACCTTGCAAGCCCACAGTGGCCACGGTGCCTACAATTCCGGCTATGCCATCTACAGCGGCAATGTCTCTCAACAAATTGCCGTTGGCATATAACAATGTTATTTTCGGTACACCCATATCGGTGGCTTAAAATTGTGAGGTGGAAATTTTTACTCTGTCTTACCTAAATCTGCTCCTTCAGCAGCCTTTCCGGCATCTCCAGTAGGAGTACCAGCATCAGTTGCCTTTGCACCTTTACCTGATTTCTTTAATGGAGAAGTCTCTTTTGCTGGTGCTGCTTGTTCGGCTTTGTACTCGTCAATGGCATCCTGCTCTTCATCGCGATCAAACTCCACAACCTTTTTGTCTTCAAGGTTGCTGGCATGTGCAACGGCATCATTCTCTCTGAAGAAAACCATTTCATCAGATGTTTGATATGCTTTCTTGCTTTCGGGATAGTGAACGAAAAAATGGGCAATCTTTTTCATGGGTTTTTGAATTTGAGTTTATAAATGAAGACGGCCAGGAGCAGGAACAGTGTGGCACTTGTCCACCATCTGCAAAAAATATCCACGCGCCTGGTTTTAAATTCGGGTATCGTTTCCGACTTTGATTTGCTTTCCTTTTGATAGCGTTCAATTTGCTTTTCGAGCACTGCTACTTTTGCCAATGTACTGTCACAACCTGCCACCACATTCATTTCTCCCTTCTCATCGATCACAACATCGGCTTTTGCCTTTCCACTCTTCACTGCAAAATGAAATGGCTTTGGTTTGTTGGTGACACTGTCACACTCGATGTATTTGGTTAGAGTAACGGTCTCTCCGGGAACTGGCACTTCTACCTCCTTGATTACTTCTTTGTAAACAATACTATCCTTCTTGCTAGTTACTTCAGTAGAAGAAGAGGGCGCAACCTTGCGGCTGCACCCTGCAACCACTACGAGGATTAGAAAACCTATGGAGAAAACTAAACCGCGCATCTTTAATCTTTTTTTATTACAGGCCAGTTCCATTGACCTTCATTGTCACCTTGAGATATTGAAGTTTTCCAGATGTCTACCGGTGCGTCCGTGATCACCTTTAAATTGACTAGAGTGGAATTCCAAACCGCCACAACAACTGCTGGTAATTCAGTTGATTGATTACCATAAGCGCCTTTTAGCGACTTACGATCATCTTCAGTTGTTTTGTAGATTACTACTCGACCTATCGATATCTCCGGCATAAAAATTTTGTTAAATTTTGTTGCGGTGGCGGGACTCGAACCCGCGACCTTCAGATTATGAGCCTGACGAGCTGACCACTGCTCTACACCACGTCCTTGAAAGTCTCGCTTTCGGTGGTTACACCCAGCGACTGACTTTATAAATATTTTGCTTCAACCTACGTTTGCGATACACGCCATCGCCTTCTCTACTACCTGCGGTATTGGTGTTACCTTCTACCGTAATGGCATAGTCCTGGTTAGGTGGCCACTGGTCAATAAATCCTACGTGCCCAATTCGATTATCCTTTGCGTAGTAGATTCCGAAAACATCAGCTCTATCCGGTTTGACGTTTCGATATTTATCTGCCTTGACGTAAATTGTTTTAGCAGGTGGAAACCAACTGGGAGCCCAGGCGCTTTTTGGATGCTTAATGAGCACGTGCAAATCGCTGGAGGTACGTTCAAGAGACCAGGCTATAAAAGCGGCACACCAAGCGTTGCCTTTCTTAAAACCGGTTACTGCTAGGTACTCTTCAACTCGCGCTCCATCGTTGCGGCCAGTCAGCTCGCGCACACCGATTTCAGCAGTGTAGGTTTGAGCAATCTTTTCAACAACTACTTTTCGATCCAGCGCGTGAGTGGAGTCGACTACAGGACTTGCATGGCAAGCAGCAAGCCCAACAAATACAAGGCAAATAATGCCAGCGAGATTTTTAATCTGTCGCATTTCTGTTCGGGGTTTAGGTTTAAAAATTCAGAATCAAAAGTTTCCGTCAGGTACTTAAACACATTCGGAAATGTCAGGCGCAAAATGATCCACACATTGAATGTGCAGAAGCTGAAGACGATCAGGCCAAAGATGATTTTTTGAAACACAGCCACATCATAAGGCGCAGCGGTTTCATCCACCTGGCGAAATAAAACAGGGCTTAGCAACCACAGCAAAATGCCGATAGGTAAGAGCCACAGTTCGTTGTATTTTTTCAAAAATTTCATCTGATAAAGCGTTCAAAAATTACAGTTCCAATAGCTGCCAAAAATCCGGTGAAGCCGCCCCACACTTTTGCTTTGGTCTCAAGCGTGTTAAGCTTCAGCTCCATCACTTGGTGCTCTTTCCTGGCTTCTTTCTGATTTTCCTTCAGTTCCTTCACATCGCTGTGAAGCATAATCAGAAGTTCGCGCTGGGTGAGTTTGTTAAGGTCTATTGGCTCTTCCTTCATAAATCCTCCGGGCATTGAGCGAAGCCTTACGGGGCTTCGCTCTCAGCTATCTTCATTTGGGGGGTTTATCGAACTAATTAGGGCTTCTTGATCAAAGCCACCACACCAGTATTGTCGGTGCGTCTGCGTCTGCCACCTGCACGCAATAGTGCAGAGTACACATCGCCATAGTACAATGCATCGTCTTTGTTTTCAAAGAATTTGCGATCGCCAAGTGCGCGTGCCACACAGTCTTTCTGCCAAGCAATGCTCACCACGTTATCAGTGGCTCCTACAGCTGCGCCAAGCGCTGCTATTGCATCAGCACTTGATGCAATGGCTACATTGCTACGCTCCATTACTTTGAAGCCGTACAGCTGACCGACTACACCTGCCTTCGCATCGTATGCCTCAGAGAAGTCGCGGTTTTGAGTGATGTTCAAGCTTTCAGTAAGCTCATCGAGCATGTTGCTTTCTAACAACACGTAGCGATCTTTCTTGGGCACGTTGTCCAAGTTCATACGCTTCTGAATGCTCTTCAAGTCTGCTGCAACCATCCCCTTGCGTGTGCCTACCTGACCGGTCACGTTGTTAGTGGAGCTGGCAGGACCGGTGGTTGCAATGATGTTAGGCGCAGCAATGGAAGCCAGCCATTTCAAGATCATGTCATCGGCCACAGTTTCTACCAGGTACCCGGCATGATCGCCAAACACCGATTCGATTTTAGGATATGAAATCTCCATCAAATCAGCCGCTACAATGTGCGTTGGGTCGGTGGTGTATGCGTCCAGCGTATAGGTGATGTCGTTATCCGTGCGCTGAACAGCTACGCCAGGAAACACAGCGCGGTTTTTTACAACTACAGGTTTCGTGCCTGGGTTTTGGATGTGGACGATCTTTCCTTTTTTACCGCCAACTACATATTGGTCATCGCTGAAGGCGTAATTCAGAAACTGGTTGTCTTTATACAACCGGTCGATGATGTAGTTTGTCCAAAATTCGCTTTGTACTGCCATGGGTGTACGAGTTTAAAAAATGTGTTAAATCAGTTTAAAAAATATTGCGTACCAGGAGGAGCGTTACTCCTCTTGGCTTTCTTTCACTTTCTCTTTCCAAACATCTGGTGCAAGCTTTTGCAGCTCTTCACTTTCGCCTGTGCTCATCAACTCATTGAAGCTCTTCGCAGCTAAGTCAGCAATGCGCTTTTCCTTTCCGGCTGCACCGGCACCGGCACCGCCTAACTGTGCGGTGAGCGAGCTATACACAGGCATGGCATCGATCAAGTTTTTCAACTCTTCGGCCTTATCCTTGTAATCAGCGGCCAACTTCTTGCCCAGCTCCAGCGTGATCTTCTTGTCGGCCACACCTTTTGCAATCAGGTCGTCCACCTTCACATCAGATGCAGCCGGTACAGGCATAGCATCGATCAGGTCTTTCAAACCTTTTGGATTAGTGGCATAGTCTGCCTTCAGCTTATCAGCCAGGGCAGGCGTTAATTTTTTAGTAGCCAAGCCAGCTTCAACTAGCCCTTTTACCTCTGCGGTGAGAACACTGCCCTTGAGCGTGTCTAATTCTGCTTTTAAAGCATCGGCCTTGGCGGCTTTGGCTACTAAGTCGGAAAATGCTTGAGCCACTTGTGTATCATTGGCTTCGGCACTCAGGTTCATGGCAAGCAATTGCTGCGCAGTGAATTTGATCTCTTTCATGAGGTTAAATTTTGGGTGAATGTTGTAGTCAGATAGATTGATGGGGTTTTCATCCGCATCAAAAAGCTTTGTCAACGCATTGAAATTGCCTGGAACATCTACGAGTGAACACTCGCGGTTAAACCATTTCGTTACCGTAAATCCGGTTTGATCTGGCAGCAATAATTTTGGATCATCTGTCCATTCCAAAGCTTTTATGTGGCCAACGCTAGCAGCATTTAAGAAACCGTTTTCAATTTCTTCTACTGTTCGCTGACCTTTTGGATGGTTAAGATTGATTACAGGCTTTCCATATACCTTATCACCTTCAACCCTTAGATCATCCCAACGCACTAATACGCCATCTTCGCGCTTGTGCATATCGTAACCAATCGGATTTTTTTGATACTCGGCAATTAGGTAGCCCTCAGTCAGCAAGCGGAAGCCATAGCTATTCACCGAGTTGTCGGTGAGTAGAAATTCTTTGTCTATTTTCTTCTGCTTGCTCAAGTTGCGTTTTGCTTTTTGTTGCGATTAAGTGGGACAAAAATGAACGCACTTTAAGCAGTCTCAAAATCGGGATTGAGTGCCAACCTCATAGGTGAATCAGCACACCAACACTTTTGCAGTGTCATGCTTTTCGGCTTTTTTATAAAGGTGTTTGTGTGCCCATTTTTGTGTGACAAAAATGGTTTGACGAATGGCCAGAGAGATTACGATCGAAGAAAAGAAAGAACTCGCTAAGATTCTATTTACACGTGAGCACCTCGATCAAAAGGTTGTGGCCGTGCGCGTAAATGTAAGTGAAAAAACAATTAGCAAGTGGGTGACCGATGGCAACTGGCGCGAAATGCGCAGGCGATTGTTACTTACCAAAGAAGCTGAGCTCACTAATCTTTACGAAGAGTTGGAGCATCTGAACACACTCATCAAAACCAATCCAACCAAGCACGCAGATTCAAAGCAAGCCGATATTCGCATCAAGCTCACTTCATCCATTCGCGATTTAGAAACCAAGCTCGGCATTGCGGAAATCGTAGAATCCGGAATACGCTTCATCAAGCATGTGCAGCAGGTAGGCACTACCGAACAGGTTCTTGAAATGTCTGATCTGTGGAATTCGTTTGTTCAAGCCTCCATGAAAAAATGATAGAGATCAGCGACAAACAAGCGTTAATCAAGTGGGATGATTTTCTGGAACAAATCCGGAACAGCACACCTGTTGACATCAACGAAACGCGCGAAGAGAAAGCCAAACGCATCAAGCGCCTGGAAGCCGATCCGGAACAGTGGTTTAAATACTACTTTCCAAAATATTCATTTTGTGAAGCCGCACAGTTTCACCGGGACAGTACCAAACGATTTTTAGCAGCGAAACGCATCCTTCAGCGAAGAGCCTGGGCGCGTGGTCTTTCAAAGTCTACCCGCAGGATGTTTGAAATATTCTACAAAACATTTGCGCAGAAGTTTCCTACCAACATGCTCATGATCAGCAAAACCGAAGGCAATGCCATCCGGTTGCTGTCTCCATACAAAGCCAACTTAGAGGCCAATCAAAGGTTGATCAATGACTATGGAACGCAAGAAAAGATTGGCTCCTGGAAAGAAGAGGAATTTGTAACACGTGGCAAAGCTGCATTCCGTGCGGTCGGAGCTGAACAAAATCCCCGCGGTAGCAAGCTGGAAGAGCTTCGCGTCAACGTCATCGTGTTTGATGACTTGGACGATGATGAAGTTTGTCGCAATCCGGATCGGGTAGATCAACGATTCAAATGGTGCCAAGAAGCTGTAATACCCACGGTGGATATATCGAAAGATTACTCCATCTGCGTGGACAACAATATCATTGCCGAAGACAGCTGTGCCGAGCGATTCAAAGATTACGCAACCGACAATGAAGTGATCAACATCCGCGATGCCAATGGAAAAAGCACGTGGATCGAAAAGAACAGCGAGGCAGATATCAAGGCTATCGAGGACATGATGAGCTATGAGTCATTCCAGAAGGAATACTACAACAATCCCATCAGTCAAGGCAAGGTTTTCAAAGAACTAACCTATGGAAAATGTCCGCCCCTCCATAAGCTTCCTTTCGTCATCATCTATGCCGATCCAGCTCCCAGCAATAAGGACAAGCCCAGCGTAAAATCGCGAGCCACCAACTCGTGCAAAGGAGTCGGGATAATTGGTTTTTGGGATTTAAAATTTTACGTCTTTAAATGCTGGCTCGATATAACCACCAACAGCAACTTCATCAAGTGGATGTATGAAGCGCGTGATTACGTGAATCGCAAATCGAATGGCAAAACACAAGTGTATGCCTACATCGAAAACAATACCCTGCAAGACCCTTTTTATCAACAAGTGTTGTTGCCACTGATTTACGAAGAAGGCAAAATCAGAAAAGACATTCTCGGAGTAATCCCGGACGACCGGCAGAAGCCGGAAAAGTTCTTCCGCATCGAGGCGAATCTTGAGCCACTAAACCGAATGGGGAATCTCATTTTGAATATTGATGAGAAAGATGACCCGCACATGAAGCGCATGGAAACGCAATTCAAATCCGTAAGCCCCAACAGCAAAACAATGGATGGTCCTGACTTGGTTGAAGGCGGGGCACACATTGCCAAAAACAAACTGCTGGTAACGAGCGGATCAATATACACCATCAAACGACAAGCAAACCCAAAACGCTGCTAACATGGCATTCATCACAAAAACAGATTTAGAAACTCATATCTATGCTGAGTTAATTACAGAGATAACTCGTGGTAACGACACTAATATTGATAAAGCAATTGGCTCAGCTATTTCAGAGGCTAAGATGTATTTAAGCCGGTATAATCTGCTGGCCTTGTTCGGCAATGCCACCACAGACCCAACTGTTGTTGATGAATACCTGGAACACTTGCGCCACCTGGTTACTGACATTGCCTGCTGGCATCTGGTGAAGCTCTCCAATCCAAACATCGACTTGAAGTTGTTTCGCACACTCTACGAAGATGCGATCAAAACATTGGAGAAGATTATGAAGGGGCAAGCAACTCCGGAGGGATGGCCTTACAAAGCCGATGATCCGGCCACCGAATCATACAACGAAAATGCATCGGTGCAATACAGCAGCAACCCAAAACGAACTCAACACTTTTAGAGCATGGCAAAGAAAAAAATTAAAGGCCGCAACGTTACCAAAACCACAGAGGCCAAAGGCGCAAAGATTGTAGTGCATGAGTTGAACGTAACCAGTGCAGATCGCAGCTACAAAGATGTTGGCGAGTTAAAAGAAGCATTGCAATCTGCGGAGCGTATTCATTATCCAAACCGCACGCAGCTCTACGACTTGTATGACGATGTCGTGCTTGATGGGCAGGTAACGGCCAGCATGGGCAAATTGGTAGATGAAGTGCTCAACAAAAAGATTTGCTTCAAGAAGAACAAGAAGGAAGTGGAAGAAATGGATGAGGTGATTGAAAGCACCAACTTCCGAAAAGTGGTGAAGGAAATTGTCATGTCCGAATGTTGGGGCATCTCCGGCATGGAGTTCATTCCAGGAGCAGAGATTTTGAAGTTTGAGTCCTTTCCACGCAAGCACATCAAAACCAAAGAGAAGGTTATCTCCACGCATCAAAGCAGCTATGAAGGCACCGGCTACGAAGGCGTTCAAAACTTTTGGATTGTTGGCGATGATAAGAACTTAGGCTTGTTACTCAAGGCCAGCTTATATGCAACTTATAAGCGCGGAACGCTTGGTGATTGGGCGCAGTACATCGAAATATTTGGTCAGCCGGTGCGCGTGATTTATTACGATGTCTACGATGAGCAAACCAAGAAGGAAGTAAAGCAGGTGCTGGACGAAAGCGGTGGCGCTCTGGCTATGATGATACCCAAGCAGGCGCAGTTTGACATGAAAGATGGCAAGCAGAGCAATGGCGATGGCAATCTTCAGTTTAAATTCCTTTCATACCTGGACGATCAGATTAGCATGATCTTCTTGGGTAACACCGAAACCACACAGGCCAGCAGTAGCAGCGGGCATGCTCAAAGTAAGGAGCACAGCAAACAGCAATTGATCGGAGTTAAGAGCCTTATCAAGCTGGTGCAAAACTATCTCAACTCTGAACACTTCCTGCGCATCTGCCAGATGTACGGTTTGCCGGTAGAGGGCGGCAAATTTGTTTTTGAAAAAGAAATCGATCTGGCTGAGCTGAAAGCAAAAGCCGAAGTAGAAGAAATTGTCATTCGCACTTACAAAGTACCGACTGATGATGATTATGTGTACGAGACTTACGGCATCCGCAAGCCTGCCAAC
>JABFSO010000342.1 GCA_013140555.1 Cyclobacteriaceae bacterium
GATGGTAACTGCCCGTACACCGCCAGCGTGGCCAATAAATTCCTTTTGAAAAAATCCGTTCTTATCGTAAAGCTTCAACGAAAAATCACTGGCAACTACAACGCCATCTGCCATGGCTTGATAATCTAAAATGCGACCATCTTCTTCGGGAGCATTTTCGATTTTCTTTCCTTTGGGCAAATCCAGTGCCATTTCTGAGCTTTGTGAAATGCCTTTGTTAAAATCTTGTGAAGGTTTATTGAATTGGGGTGAAGTGGTATTCAGTTTCATTGCAGCAAAGTCAAAGCTTCGCTCGTAATCGCCTTCTTTGCCATTTACATCTTGTGCTACAAATAATTCTAAGCCTGTACCAAACGCCAAATCGCGAATGGCGCTTCCCTTACCTTTCACTTTGCGAATGGTTTTGCCGTTGATTGGGTTCCAAAAATAAATTTCATTGTTAGTACCACCTGCCGATGCCACCACATAACTTCCGTCATCTACCGGAGAAAATGCTGCTGTAAAGACAGTAGTGTTATGTCCATTGAAGTCGGTAAATTTATTTCCGCCCGGAACACCATAGCTCTCGCCATGGCCCTCTGCATCCAAAGCCACTAAAATTTTTGAATCATGTGAAAATGCCATCGCATTAATAGGTGCCTTGCTCGACCATTCTTTCACAATCGATCCATCTGCACGCCATAATTTAAATTCGTTTTCCTGGCTGCTCGAAGCTAAAAACATTCCATCTGCAGAGTATGCTAGTTTATTAATCTCACCACGATGTCTGTTCCACAAGCGAGGATTGAATTTTGCTGCACCTTTTTCAAGTGCGGCTAAGCCATACACTAAAATTTCCGTTTTGCCTTCGCATGCCACGGCCACATCCATGGTCACCGGATTCATCGATAGGTATTTTACCGGGAAGCCGGTTGAAATAGAAAGAGCCACTTTATAGCTGGACGATCCGTCCACAGTCCACACTTTCAAACTATTATCATCGCTGCCGCTGACTAAGTATTTTCCGTTGCCGGTAAATGCCAAGCTGTTGATTACGTTGGTGTGACCCAGTGCGGTAGCCACTTGAACGCCTTTTTTCAAATCGATAATTACAATGTAAACCTGATTGTCTTTTGTAATTGTGTATCCGGATATAGCGAGTAAATTACCATCTGGTGATAAGGCTGAAGCATAGAGCATTCCATTTGAGCCGTCTCCAATCTCGGACTCGTATTTTTTCAGCATTTCACCGTTGCGTGCATTCCATACACGCACCGTTTTATCTTCAGAAACCGAAATAATTCGTTCGCCATCGGGCGTGAAATTGAGGTTTTGCACCTTGGCCGAGTGCCCCATCGAGTTGATAACAATACGTGGGATACCCGTTTGTGCAAAAATGGCGATAGAAATAAAATAAAAGACGACAGTAAGTATTGCTGATTTTCTCATCGGGGATGACATCTTTAGTTAATATCAAAGTTACCAAATTTATCGGTAAGTAATTGAAAGGTAACCCGATAATGCAAGAACCGCACCAAAAGCCCGATGAGGCTAAAAAGAGTGAAATGGAGCCAAAAATGGTTTTAAGTAAAAGATTAAGCCCGTGATACCTTTAATTGAAAGCGATAGGCCAGACTGAAGAAAAGTGTAAAAAAAAGCCCAACAGATATAAAGTAGATTTCGATCATAGCACAGTGGTTTAATGATTCAAATGTCCAACTATTCCATTTTCTAATACTTTCCATTTTTGGTTGTGCCCTACCGAAGTAAGATATGGGCCATCTTTGAACAAAAATCAAAGCGTCAAATGACGCACCTCATCGTTTTCGAAGAAAAAGAAGTGGCAAACCAAGCGTTTAAAACTATCTTGGCGCACTTTTTAGATGTTCTTACAGATTACTCTAAAGCTTTTGATCAATGACTAGTTCCCTTATGCGAGTTCTTCTTTGTGTGCTGATTTCAGGTCATTTATTGGCGCAATCCGCTAAAAAAGAAATTCCCACCGATTGGTTTTTGAAAGATCCTGAGCAGGATAGTCTTCTCGGTGTAAGTTCTGAGCGCACTTATGCCACCTTATTGAAAAATCAGCCTTCGCGCAGGGTTTTGGTTGCTGTCATTGATTCCGGCATAGATATCGACCACGAAGACCTGAAAAGCATTATTTGGGTAAACGAAAAAGAAATTGCAGGAAATGGAATCGATGACGACAAAAATGGATATGTGGATGACGTTCATGGCTGGAATTTTATTGGTGGCAAGACGGGCAACGTAGGCCCCGACACCTATGAACTGACTCGCGAATATATGCGGCTTTCCAAAAAGTTTGAATCGAGTGACTCTGTTAAATCCAGAAAAAAATATCGCACGGAGTATGAAGACTTTCTGAAAATAAAGGACAAGTATCAGAAATTGAAAATCAAAAATGAGCAACAGTATAAACTTTACTCATCTGCTTATCGGTATACAAAATCAAGTATTGATAGCGTGAAGAAATTTTTAAATACCGAACAATTAAATCCGGATGCAGTTCGCGCCATTGTTACTACCAACCCACGACTGCTCTTCAGCAAAAGCGTGGTCAGTGGTATTTACAAAACACAAGGTGATGATGTGGACTTGGATAGCTATGTAGCTGAAATTAAAGAAGCAGTAGATTATTATGAAGTAATTGTAAAGTATGGATACAATACCGCATTTGACTCACGTAAAATTGTTGGTGATACCTATGCTAATCTAGCTGAGCGGTTCTATGGAAACAACGATGTAAAGGGGCCCGATCCAGAACATGGAACCCACGTGGCCGGTATTATCGGTGCTGACCGAAACAATGAGATTGGCATCAAAGGCATTGCCGACAATGTGCGGATTATGGCTGTGCGAGCAGTGCCTAATGGCGATGAACGTGATAAAGATATTGCAAACGCCATCATCTATGCGGTGGACAATGGGGCGCAAATCATTAACATGAGTTTTGGTAAATCATTCTCGCCCGAAAAAGCAACCGTAGACAAAGCGGTAAAGTATGCCGAACAAAAAGGCGTGCTACTGATTCATGCTGCTGGAAATGATGGCGATGATATGGACAAAGAAACTGATTATCCTACACGAAAATACTTGAATGGTAAAGTGGCTAAAAACTGGATTGAAGTGGGTGCTTCTTCGTGGGGTGCTAATCAAAACTTTGTAGGAAACTTTTCAAACTTTGGAAAAAAGTCAGTGTCGGTGTTTGCACCAGGCGTTGAAATTTATTCAACTACTCCCAACAATCATTATAAAAATATGGATGGCACCAGCATGGCCAGTCCATCGGTAGCAGGTGTTGCTGCACTGCTTCTGTCTTATTTTCCTGATCTTACTGCCTTCGAGATAAAAGATATTCTGTTAAAATCCAGTCGCAAGTTTGATAATTTGAAAGTACAAAAACCGGGCACCAAAGAAGAAGTGCCATTTGAAAGCTTAAGTGAAACAGGCGGATTGATAAATGCCTATGAAGCGGTGAAAATGGCGCAGGCAAGAAAGTCTACGCTCACGAATAAATAATATGAAAATCATCTTGGCAGTATTTCGGTGCGCTGCACCTTTTTAAAATTTTGCAAAGACTGCAGAAAATTTATTGCTTTTAAGAGATGCAAAAAAAATTAAGGTTGCACTACCTCCTCTACACGCAAGCCAACTGCCAGAATTCCCTGTAAGGTATCTTTGCGCATAAATTGTTCGAAGCGTGCTTTGTATTTGCCGGGCTTCGTAAACTTCAAGTTACCTGCAATGGGAAACTGGTGATCGTAAACATCGCCCAGGCCGCTGCTTCCATTGGGCTCTCCGGTTTTCTGATCAAAAAGATATTCAGCCATCTGTTTTTTTGATAGCTCAGTTCCGGCAGAATCTTGCAACGAGTAATTGACAAATATGCGCGAGTAGGGGTAATCAACTGAATTGCGGATATCCAAATACAAATTGTATGATTTAGAAGCATCGGCAATCTGAAACTCGAGCAAAGCTGGTTCAGAAATTTTCCAGGTTCTATCCGCAAATTCTATATTATCTTCAAATACACGATTGGAATCGCATGAAAAAAGAAAAACCAAAGTGACAAAAATGAAACTACGCCTCATACACTTTCAGGAGGGGTTGAGTTAGGATTGTTGTTCGGTTTATTGCGGTTGTTAGGGTTTCCACCTTGCCGATTGGGGTTATTCCGATTCGCATTGCCTTGATTGGGGTTGTTG
>JABFSO010000187.1 GCA_013140555.1 Cyclobacteriaceae bacterium
TTCTGAATCGGGTGCTGCGCCTTCCATGCGACAAGCATTTCCCGATCCCGATTGGGCTAATTTCTTTTCTTCCTTACCATGCGATTCGCTCACAAAAGAACCATCCAAAAAAGCTTGGAAAGATGTAATCGAATATTTGAAAGCCAATGGAGATAAAACCTATCGCGGACTTGAAGAGGTTTACAAAAACCTTGGTGAAGCTGTACTGCCGTTTGCTACCTTGTTTTTAGCCGAAGATAATGAATGGGTGTGCTGGGCACACAAAGGATATTTTGCTTGTACATCTTCTGGAAGCCAGTACTTTGGATGGCATGTAAACAGAGGCATTGATAAGTTGGCAGATTTTTACACCGCTGAGCAATACTTTGAAATCCTTTATCGCCCCAAGCAAATGGAGAAAAGCATTTCGCAAGGCAGGAGGGTAGAAGACATTTTGAAAGAAGAAGGCGAGCGGTTGTTTGATCTATCAAAGTTACATCGTCCTTCTGCCGGATTCTTTACATCCGATGGATTGCATGATAAAGGATTGGTTGACTATCAAAATGGGAAATTAGTGACCACACAAAAGTCATTGCCCTTGGAGGTAGAGATTTATGATGGTGGTAGCGGCATTCGCGAAGTGAATATTTATCAAAATGATAAACTGATCATCAATGACAATGAAGGACTAAAAACCAAAGGCGAAGGCGACAAGTTGATTAAGACTTATAACATTGACTTACTTAACGAGACCAATGAATTTAAAGTAGTGGTTGTTAATTTTCAACGCATCGAATCGCGGCCTGAGATTCTGAAAATAGAATATGTAGGAAAAGTGATTGCAACATCCACCCTTCACATGCTGATAGTTGGTATCAATAAATATCAAAATGCATCTTACAATTTGAATTACGCACAGCCGGATGCGAAGTCGTTTACCGAAAAATTGGTGGAGCAGGGACAAAGCATTTACAAAGCAATCAATAAAATTGAGCTGTATGACGAAAACGCGACTAAGGCAAAAATTGTAGATGGCTTTAAACAAATCGCTTCAAAAGCACAGCCACAGGATGTATTTGTATTTTTCTATGCAGGCCACGGAAGCTTGGATGAAGAAACAAAAGATAAAGATGGAGAGTCGCCTTTCTATTTTGTGCCTACCGATGTTACCAAGTTGTATGGCGATGCACAACAATTGGCAACGAAGGGATTATCCGATAGCGAATTGAAAGATTACTTAACAAAGATTCGATCTACCAAGCAAATTGTATTGATGGATGCTTGCCACTCGGGAGCGGCTTTGAAAGGTATGAAAACACGCGCTGCCGCCAACGATGAAAAGGCGATGGTGCAATTGGCGAGAAGTTCCGGTGTAGTGATGATTGCCTCATCGGGATCAAAACAATTTGCCACCGAGTTTGATATTTTGAAACATGGTGTGTTTACCTACGCATTGCTAGAAGCACTTGATGGCAAAGCCGGTAATGGAGATAATAAGATTACGGTGAACGAGCTCAAATTCTATATGGAAGAACGCGTTCCGGAGTTAACTAAGCAGTATGGTGGAGAAGCTCAATATCCTACGGGATTTATGCGCGGAAATGACTTCCCGATTTCGGTAGTAAACAAAGAGTAAAACGAGTGATCCAATAAACAAAAAATGCCTGATTAACTTCAGGCATTTTTTTGTTTTAGAAGCGAATGACTAGGCTGGCACTGGTACCCGTGAAATACAAAGTGGGTTTAACACGTTGATGGGAAGCCGATAATTCTGAATTATAAAGTTCAATGGCTGTCAATGCGTGCCCTTTCGATGAGCTACTGAATGGAATGGATGCCAAAAAAAGGGCTCCACCACCTGCCGCCAAAAGCCACTCTGGCTGACCTCCGGCTACAGCTGTTACCAACGGAACAGCTACTAATAATCCACTGCTAAAGCCAAGAATACTGCTAATAGTAGCTTTGTTGCGTGCAATTTTAAATTCGCGATAAGCATCTTCGTTCGTCATCAGCAACATTCCAACTTGTTTATTACTCAGGGTTAACGTGTCTATTTCGTACACCACGCCACTAAACGTTTTGTAGATTTCAATTTTCTTTGAGGTAAGTTTTTGTGCACTGCATGTTAGTGTAAATAGCAGTAGGATTGCGGTCAGAGTTTTCATAGGCTAGTAAGGCTGGCAGTAAAAATACCTAAATCGCGGTATTTTTTCAGCTTATGAGTTGCAATAGCTTTGAACTATTTAAATTGAACCAAAAAAATTATGCTTATGAAAAAAATACATTTACTATCTCTAATGATGATTGCCTCCTTTGCCTCTTACGCACAACAGGAGAAAGGCGATCAGGTAATCCGTTTTTTTGTGAATTTTAATAAACAAGAATCATCAGACGCGTCAATGAATCTTAATTTTAAGTACGGAAAATTTATAACAGAGAATGTTGAATTGGGTATTTCACCTTCGTTAAGTCTGGGTGGAGGTACCACTACTTTATCGCTAGAAGGATATGGTAACTACAACTTTTTGTTACCTGATTCAAAAGCGGTACCCTATGTTGGAGCAAATTTAGGTGTGATTACGATTGAAACGAAAGGTGCGGATACTTCTACTTCGGCATTTACGTACGGTTTGAATGGTGGTTTCCGTTATTTCATTTCTGAAAAGGTAAACGTGGATACGGGCTTGTCCTATTCAGCTTTCTCTATGGAAGGCATTAGCTCTAGTCAAATTGATTTGAATATCGGTTTAGGTATCATTATTGGCTCTTTGAAGTAATTTTGTACTTATACTATCTTTACAAATGCCAGATTGAATGTCTGGCATTTATATTTAGCAACTAACCACCGATACCATGAAGCTTATTTCGGTTGCGATCGCAAATCTGATATTCTTTGGAATTTCAACAATTGCGGTTTCTCAAAATGCGTACCTAACACCCTATCAAAAACTTTCTAAATTTTCGCAAGGTAAAATTCATCAGCTTACCATTAGCGTTGATAATAAGTTTATAGCAGCCGCAGATGTCAGCGGCAAAGCTGCCGTTTGGGAAATTGAAGGCAATCGCTTACTAAAGCAATGGGATGCAGGCAAGTTGCAATTCTTGAAACATGCTCCCTCAGGAGATCTAGTTGTTGTGAATGCCAAAGGAGAGATAAAAGTGCTTAGCGCAAACTCGTATACAGAAAAAAACACAGCTACATTTTCATCGCCTCCTCAATTAGTTTCGCTGGATCCAACCGGGCAAAACTTGCTGGCTCTAGAAAAAGATGGAATCGAAATTTTTGATCTCCGTGCATTTATGATGCAAACGAAGATACTCTTTACCACTGAAATTAAAGACCCTAAATTTATCGGCTTTGATAGATTCGGTCAGCAACTATCACTAATAACTGAGATGGGGCAAGTGCTTACCTGGAATCCTATCAATCAACGATTGGTGCGCGAACTGAAATTGCAGAGTGGAGAATACAGCGGCTCACGTTCGGTCATTCATGATGCGTCTAACAACTTTGGTGGCGATCGTTTTGTAGTGGGGCTACAAGAAGTCTTTAGACCTAAGGGTGGAGCGCAAGCCAGTAATTTGTTGGAGCGAAAAAACCTTATAGTCTATTATGATTGGCAGACAGGTCAGGAGCTAAAACGAATTCCGGTTCGGTATCGGGTGGACCAGATGACGCAAGGACCGGGTGCTTCTAACTTGGCTTATTTTTCAACCGATGCACTCAGTATTTTTTTAGTAAACTACGAAGGAGGCACCATCACCAGTACTATTAAAGTGAAGGAGCTGCCCCATAAAATTACTTTTTCGGAAAATGGTGAATTGTTTGCGGTTGGCAATGTGAAAGGAGAAGTGGATTTGTATTATGTCGAACGCAATACGCCCGCAGAGATAAAAATTCAATTGCCTGCGATTGATCGTAGCTATGCATCGGAGCCAACTGGCGAATCAAACATAAAAGTAAAGGGAGTAATTGAAGGCACTGAGCGTGTAAGCAAAATTTTGATAAATGGTTCACCTGCACAAAATGATTTTAGTGGAGGTTTTGAAGGTGAAATTAATTTAGAGCCTGGCAAAAATAAAGTACGGGTGGTTGCCGAAACATCGGAGCAAAAGCAAATCGTGAAAGATTTTTATGTAACCATGGACCCGGCCAAGGCTACCTCTAAAAATCAGACGAAACACACAGGCAATGGAAAGCGCGTTGCCTTAATTATTGGAAATGCAAATTATCAATACTCGAACAAACTGAACAACACCATCAATGATGCCAAAACAATGGAGCAGACTTTAAAGGAGTTGGGCTTTCAGGTTACACTAGTGATGGATGGTAGTTATGAGAGTATGAAAAATGCAGTTTATGCTTTTGGCGATCAGATATCTGATGTGGACATATCATTGTTTTATTATGCTGGCCATGGCTTGGAAGTAGATGGCACAAACTACCTGATACCGGTAGACGCGAATATTCAATCCGCTTTAGATGTTAAGCAAAAAGCACTCCCTCTCACAGGTATTTTACGCACCATGGAATTTGCCAACGAAGAAGGATTGAATATGATCATTCTGGATGCGTGCCGTAATAACCCTTTCCCAACAGGAAAACGTGGAGGCACCGGCTTAGCGAAAGTAAATGCACCCAGCGGTACTTTGATTGCGTATGCTACCGACCCCGGATCTACGGCCAGCGATGGCACCGGAACAAACGGACTTTACACCGGAGTACTTTCGCAGCAACTCAAAGTTTCGCAACGTATTGAAGATATTTTTATGAACACGCGCAACAAAGTGGAAGAACTCTCGAAAGGATCACAGCGACCGTGGGAAGAGTTGCGTTTGAAAGGTGTTTTTTATCTCAAGTAATTACTGCTGTCCTTCATCAGGTAGCATTTCGATGTCTCGGATTAATACACGTTTAGAAATAGCTTGTCCGGTTTTGGTAGCGGCCAATCCACCCAATGCCGTTTCTTTATAGCGTGTCTCCATGCTGGCGCCAATTTCGCCCATCGCTTCAATCACTTCATCTACAGGGATAACACTGCTTACGTTGGCAAGAGCAATTTGTGCGGAGCTATTAGCAATAGCAGCCGCACTGGCGTTGCGAACAACACAAGGTATTTCTACCAGACCAGCAACCGGATCGCATACCAAACCGAGCATACACTGAACAGTAATTGCCACTGCATTAAAAATTTGATCAGTATCACCACCCAAGCAGTAAACAATAGCGCCCGCTCCCATGGCCGCTGCCGTTCCCGTTTCTGCCTGACAACCACCAACTGCTCCGGCTATGGAAGCTTTCTGCTCCATAATCAGTGCAATGCCCGCAGCCAAAAGCATAGCTTCCAAAATCTTTTTATCGTCAACTGAATGAATTTCTTGTAACGTGAAGAGAACGCCCGGCATAATTCCCGATGCACCAGCCGTAGGTGCGGCCACCACACGCCCCATGCAAGAGTTTACTTCTTTCGCTGCGAGTGCTCTCGAAATCAAATTTTGAAATTCTTTTGAAAGAACGGGAGTAGGATAATTATAAACTTTTTTCGCTCCGTTATTGATCATTCCTGAGCGCGAAGTCATGTCTTCGGTTAAACCGGTTTGCACCGCATCTTTCATCACGCTCCACGCGGTGGCAAGCCCTTGCCATATTTCATTTTCGCTTCTTCCTTTTTGTTCCAGCTCGTATTCCAATACGGCTTTTACCAATGAAGATTGAGTGGTATTGCAATACGTTTTCCACCCTTCAAAAGAATCAAACAGATATGCCATACATGGAGGGATTTGAAGAACGAAGTTACGCTGCCGGAGGTTGGTTTCTGAACCTTTTGTAAAATATTATGCCATTTACATCATCAATTTTATAATCTTTGTTTTGACTTGAAATTCAAATTAACCAAATCTACCATGCCACGCATTCTCACTCTTTTCTTGTTGTTCTTCGCGACACTCGCTTTTTCCCAGTCCAGCGATTCGGAAACAATCAAAGAAATTTACAACCAGGCATTATCGCAAGGAAAATCCTATGAGATGCTACGCGAATTATGTGTGAACATTGGGCCGCGTTTGTCAGGTTCGCCTGGAGCTGCGGCAGCCGTAGAGTGGAGTCGCCACAAAATGGAAGACCTTGGCTTTGATTCGGTGTGGTTGCAGCCGGTGATGGTGCCACATTGGGTGCGGGGTCAACAAGAAATTGGTCGAATCATCAATTCAAAAAAAATTGGAACACGTGAAGTTGTAATCACCTCTTTAGGTGGTTCTATTGGCACCGGCCCATCCGGAATTTCAGCCGGAGTGATAGAAGTCAAAAACTTTGAAGAACTAAAACAACTGGGTGTAAAAGTGCAGGGTAAAATTATTTTCTTTAATCGCCCGATGGATCCTACCAAGATCAACACATTCGCTGCATATGGTGGAGCAGTAGACCAGCGCGGCATGGGGGCTGTGGAAGCAGCGAGACTTGGGGCAGTTGCTGTGATCGTTCGTTCGATGGGTTCGGGTATTGAGGCTTATCCACACACGGGCGGTTTGCGCTACGATACGCGTGTAAAACTGATACCGGGTGTTGCAATTAGTACTAAGGACGCTGAACTGTTGAGTAGAATACTGAAAGAAGAAAAGGATTTGCAATTCTACTTAGAAACTCATTGCCAGATTTTAGAAGATTCGCCTTCATTTAATGTAGTAGGCGAAATCAAAGGAAGCGAATACAAAGATGAAATCATTGTGGTTGGAGGTCATTTAGATTCGTGGGATTTAGCACAAGGCGCACACGATGATGGAGCAGGTTGTGTGCAATCCATTGAGGCATTGCGCATATTCAGGGCCATGGGTTACAAACCAAAACGTACGATCCGTGCAGTGATGTTTATGAATGAAGAAAATGGCTTGCGTGGAGGAACCAAGTATGCTGAACTCGCTTTGAAAAATAAAGAGAACCACATTGCGGCAATGGAGTCCGATCGGGGTGGGTACACTCCGCGTGGATTTACCATGTCTGGAAATGAAAAAGTAAAATCGATTATTCGTGGTTGGAAAAATTTATTTGAGCCTTATGAATTATGGGATTTTAATCAGGAAGGCGGTGGAGCCGATATTGGCCCATTAGTAGCACAAGGAGTTTTTCAAATTGGATTCTTACCAGACTCGCAAAGATATTTCACCATCCACCACACACCAGAAGATACCTTTGACAAAGTGGATAAACGCGAATTGGAATTAGGTTCCGCTTCGATGGCTGCTTTGATTTTTCTGATGGATAAGTATGGGTTGAAGTAGAAATCAAAAATCGATTTCTCCCATCATCTCGGCATTCTCTAAGATATAAATCATTTTATCAGGATTTTTATCGTTGAGAATCAGTTTGCCTTTCACTTCAATCGGTTTGTCGGTGTAGCCTATCGATTTCGTGAGATAAACTTCTACAATCGTTTCGGGGCCGCCAACGCCACAGAAGAAACATGCATTGAGCGGAAGCGATGTGAGCATAAAGTGACTGCCCTTCATCCCATTTTCAAATGGCACCATGTAGCCCGGCAGCGATATAACTTTGTTAGCCAGCAGCTTCGTCTCTTTCGAAAAAATCGGCTTGTCGAAATCTTTTTCTTTTTGAAATTCGATGTTGTACAGCTTCGGCCACACCAGCGAAGGAAATCCTTTGTACGTGCTTTTCTGAGCAACCGAAAAAGTAGAGACGAACAGCAAGCTGAAAAAGAAAACAGTTTTCATACAGAGCTACTTTATTAATCAAACTATACTTTTTAGCCTTGATTGGCTCCTTTATATAAACGAAAAATTCACCGCTTCAAGGTAAACGGTGAATTTTTCTGGTAATACACAAATACAATTAGTTGGTATAAGCTTCCATCGGTAAGCAACTGCAAACCAAGTTGCGGTCACCGTAGGCATTGTCCACTCGACTTACACTCGGCCAGAATTTCGCTTCTTTCACAAACGGAAGAGGAAACGCTGCACGCTGTCTGCTGTAAGGGCGATCCCATGTATCAGCAGTGATTACAGCGGCCGTGTGAGGCGCGTGTTTCAAAACATTGTTTTCTTTGTCTGCCTTACCATCTTCCACTTCTTGAATCTCTTTACGGATTTCAATCAAGGCATCCACGAAGCGATCGAGTTCCACTTTGGGTTCACTTTCCGTAGGTTCAATCATCAACGTACCGGCAACAGGGAAAGAAACAGTAGGCGCATGGAACCCATAATCCATCAAGCGCTTGGCAATATCTTCTACTTCAACACCAAATTTTTTAAAGTCGCGGCAGTCTACAATCATTTCGTGTGCACAGCGACCGTGTGTGCCGGTGTACAAAATTTTGTAGTGTTCGCTCAGTCTTTCTTTGATGTAGTTAGCATTGAGGATTGCCAGCTTTGTAGCGTTCGTTAATCCTTCACCGCCCATCATGGCAATATATGCGTAAGAAATAGCTAGAATGCTTGCGCTTCCATAAGGTGCTGCCGATACAGCCGTGATCGCGTGATCGCCACCGGTTTTCACTACGGCATGACCGGGTAAGAAAGGTTTCAATTTATCGTTGCAACAGATAGGGCCCATGCCGGGGCCACCACCTCCGTGAGGAATACAAAATGTTTTATGCAGATTTAAATGACACACATCCGCACCAATATTGGCAGGCGAAGTAAGTCCCACTTGTGCATTCATATTGGCACCATCCATATAAACAAGTCCGCCATTTTGGTGAATGGTTTCGCAAATCTCTACAATGGCTTCTTCAAACACACCGTGTGTGGATGGATACGTTACCATCAAGCAAGCCAAATTGTTTTTGTACTGTTCAGCTTTAGCTTTCAGATCAGCCACATCAATTTTTCCTTCTGCATCCGATTTGGTAACAACTACTTCCATACCGGCCATGACAGCGCTGGCTGGATTGGTACCGTGTGCAGATGACGGAATCAGCGCGATGTTGCGATGATGATCACCACGGTTTTGGTGATACGCACGAATTACCAATAAACCAGCATACTCACCTTGCGCACCGCTATTAGGTTGAAGTGAAACACCCGTGAACCCTGTAATTTCTTTCAACCAATTTTCAAGGTTGGTGATGATTTCAGTATAGCCTTGTGTTTGGTTGCTTGGCGCGAATGGATGCATGTGCCCCATCTCCGGCCAGGTTACCGGAATCATTTCAGTAGTAGCATTCAACTTCATCGTGCAAGAGCCCAATGAAATCATAGAATGCACCATGGACAAATCTTTGCTTTCTAATTTTTTTATGTAGCGAAGCATTTCGTGCTCGCTGTGATAGGTATTGAAAACGGGGTGGGTTAAGTACGAAGATGACCGAATGAGCGAAGACGGCCAGCTTAGTTTTGGCTCGATTTTCGTTTCGATAGATAAGCTTCTGCCATTCTCACCTAACTGATTTGATTTTGGCTCAAGTTCCTTAATGCTTAGTAAGGCTGCTACAATTGATTTCAAAGACTTAGCAGAAGTTGTTTCATCAATAGATATACCGAAATGTGTTTCGTCAAAGTATCTGAAATTGATTCCGTGATTTTCTGCAGATTCCTTAATCTTAACTAGAATGTTTTCAGAAGTTTCAAACTTCAATGTGTCAAAGTAATTTTTGTTCAGTTGTTTGATTCCAAGATTTGTAATCAAACCTTCGAGCACTTTCGCCAAACCATGAATCCGTCCGGCAATTTTTTTCAAGCCTTCGGGGCCGTGATAAACCGCATACATGCTGGCCATCACGGAAAGTAATACTTGTGCCGTGCAAATGTTAGAAGTTGCTTTTTCTCTGCGAATGTGTTGCTCGCGCGTTTGCAATGCCATGCGATAGCCTGGATTGCCTTGTGCATCTTGTGAAATACCAATGATACGACCCGGCATCTGGCGCTTAAATTCGTCTTTCGTGGCAAAGAACGCAGCATGCGGACCACCAAAACCCATCGGCACACCAAAACGTTGTGAGCAACCCACTACTACATCGGCTCCCATTTCTCCAGGCGATTTTACCAGCAGCAAACTCATCAGATCGGCACCTACCACTACAAATACTTCGCGCTCATGAGCCGATTCGATCAATGCGGTATAATCTTTTATTTCGCCATCGTTGTTTGGATTTTGAATGTATACGCCAAACAAATTGGGTTGTGTAATATCTAATTTAGAAACATCGCCTACCACCAATTCTACACCAATAGGAGCAGAGCGTGTTCGTAGCAAATCAATGACTTGCGGAAATGTATTTTCATCTACAAAAAACTGATGCGCATCTTTCTTAGTTGCTTTGCGTGAAGCGTGCAATAAGTGTAAAGCCTCAGCAGCCGCTGTTGCTTCATCTAACAAAGATGCGTTCGCTATTTCCATTCCCGTAAGGTCAATGATCATCGTTTGATAGTTGATCAACGCCTCCATACGACCTTGGGCAATCTCAGCCTGATACGGAGTGTAGGCTGTGTACCATCCCGGGTTTTCTAAAATGTTGCGAAGGATAACACTGGGTGTAATACAATTGTAATAACCCGTGCCGATATATGATTTGTAAATTTTATTTTTTGAAACCAACTTTTTGAATTCATTCAAAAACGCATGCTCCGATTGGGCCGGTGGCAAGTTCAATGCCTTTTTCAGGCGAATGTTTGCCGGCACAGTTTGGTTGATAAGTTCGTCAACTGAGCTTGCCTTCACCACTTTCAGCATGTCAGCAATCTGAGCAGCATTGGGGGCATTGTGGCGAGCTTCAAATTTTTCGGAGTAGGTTGGATCGATCATTCGTTGGTGGTTGTCAGTTAGTAGTTAGTAACAAATCCGTTATCGGTTATCAGACATCTAATAACCGATAATGGATAACTTTTGTTAGAAGCGTTCGAATTGTGAAAAGAAGAAACTTCCTTCAATTGCAGCGTTTTCATCAGAGTCTGAACCATGAATAGCATTCGCATCAATCGATTTTGCAAAAAGTGCACGAATCGTGCCGGGCTCTGCTTTCTTCGGATCAGTAGCACCAATCAATTTTCTAAAATCTTCTACTGCATTTGCTTTTTCTAAGATCATCGGGATGATAGCACCGGATGACATGTAAGCAACCAATTCGCCATAGAAAGAGCGCTCTTTGTGGATTTCATAAAATTTACCTGCCAATTCGCTGCTCAGGCGTGTTTTCTTCATCGATACAATGCGAAAACCTGCCTCTTCGATCATTTTGGTAATAGCACCGGCATTTCCTGCAGCTACTGCATCAGGCTTAATCATTGTAAAAGTTCTGTTTCCTGCCATTTTAGTTGTTTTTTGAGGTTTCTGATATAAATAATTTGGGCGCAAAAGTATCAAAAAGAACAGAGAACAGAGAAGCCTGAATCCAGAATCATTGATTATTTTTGCCCCTTCGCCATGAATGATATTCAAGCTCTTCGGTCGCTCCTTGCCAGCCCTAAAAAAGTGGTTATTGTTACCCACTTTAAACCTGATGCCGATGCGCTAGGTTCATCGCTTGGTCTAGCCGGTTTTTTAATTCAAAAAGGGCATTCGGTGGACGTCATTTCGCCTAGCGACTACCCCGATTTTTTAGCTTGGATGCCCCGTAAGGAAATAGTTACGGCACTTTCAAAAAGCAACAAAGAGCCTGAACTGAAAACGGCCCGATTAATAGCGCAAGCCGATATCATCTTTTGCCTTGATTTTTCAAATTTGAAGAGAATCAATGAAGTGGGTGAAATGGTGAAGCAATCACCTGCTGTTAAAGTCCTGGTAGACCATCATCTCGAACCTGAGAAATTTGCTCAATTTGAAAAGTGGGATGTTTCTTCAGCGTCAACTGCCGGTTTGATTTTTGAGCTTATTCAGGAACTGGATGCCATTGAATCGATAGATTCTGATATGGCAAGTTGTCTCTATGCCGGATTAATGACTGATACTGGTGGCTTTCGACACAATAATACCACCCAAAGAGAGTTTTTAATTGCTTCAGAATTGGTGAGATTAGGAGCCAATCCCAGTGAGATTGCGAAGAAGATATATGATACCAATTCACTCGAGCGACTTCGGTTGACCGGTTATGTGCTCAGCGAAAAATTGACAGTGCTACCGGAATACAATACTGCTTATATCACATTAACAGGCGATGAGCTGAATAAATTTGGAGCTCAAACGGGCGACACAGAAGGCTTAGTCAATTATGGCTTGTCAATTAAAGGTGTGAAAATGGCTGTGTTGATGTATGACCGAAAAGAGGAGATCAAATTGTCATTCCGGTCGTTGGCCGATTTTGATGTAAACGCACTGGCTCGTAAACATTTTGAAGGCGGTGGGCATAAAAACGCATCAGGTGGCCAATCGAAACTAACTTTGGAAGAAACATTGCAAAAATTTTTATCAATTTTGCCTGAGTATAAAACATTATTAAACCAATAGATTCTTTACTAATTAAAACAACCAATGAAAAATTCTCTTTTGCTTTTATTTTTTGCAGCATTACTGGCTTCATGTTCCAATTCCAAAAAGACACCGTCAGGGTTTGAATTTACTGTATTGCGCAAAGGCGATGGAGTGAAGGTAGACTCAGGAAAGTATTTGGTAATGAACCTAGTTTTTAAAGATGGTAAAGATTCAGTGTGGAATGATTCTCGTAAAAATGACTTTCCATCCGTTATCCAAATGCAAGGAACCGTTCCTGCTGGAGATGCTGTGTTGGAGGTAGTGAAAATGCTAACCAAAGGCGATAGTGTATCTTTCAAGGTGTCTGCTAAGAAGTTATTTGAAAACACGTTTCACCAACCCATTCCACCAAAAGTTGATACCGCTCAATTTTTTACTTTCCTGATTGGAGTAAATGATGTGCTAAATGAGGAGCAGATTAAAAAACTGCAACAAGAATTGGTAGCAAAACAAAATGAAAAGATGATGCGCGAGCAAGAACTTCAATTAGCCAAGGATACGGTGGCCATTGACGATTACTTGAAAGCAAAAAATATCACGGCTATAAAGACAAAATCAGGCTTGCGCTACGTTGTTACCAAAGAAGGTAAGGGTATGAATGCGAAATTAGGTGAAGTGGCCAAAGTAAATTACAGCGGCTATTTGCTAAACGGAAAATACTTTGACTCCAGCATTGAAGCAGATGCGAAAAAGAACAATGTATTTATGGAAGGTCGCCCATACGCACCGTATGATGTTGAAATTGGCGGATATCCTCCGGTAATTCAGGGATGGGTAGAGATTTTACAATTGATGAATAAAGGATCAAAAGTACAGGTTTACATTCCATCCACATTAGCTTACGGAAGCCAGCGAAGAAGTGAAGTGATCGTTGAAAACTCCATTTTGGTTTTTGATATGGAAATCGTTGATATAGTTGCAAAAAAATGAGATTAAAGTTTGGCTTATTGTGGCGTGATGACGAGTGAATTTTGCATCGAGTTAAAATTATTAAGTAATGAAAATAATAAGTAACTGTTTGGTTCTTTTTTTGGTAGTAACTCTGGCAGCCTGCAATACAGATGTTCCTTCGGGACCTACTTTTGAAGACCAGTTGATTAAGGATCGGGAGGCGATTAACACCTACTTGTTGAGTAAAGGAATTACCGCAGCCACCGATCCGGATGATTACGGAGTTCGATATAACATAACATCTGTAGGCACAGGAGTAGCTCCCATTGTGGATGATTCAATAATGGTAAACTATACATCGAAGTTGATGCCTAGTGAGACTCAGATTGAAAAGACAACCGCTCCCGCAAAATTTTTGTTGGGCAGGTTGATTCCGGGTTGGCAAATTGGTTTGCCTCTCGTAAAGGAAGGATCTAAAGTTACACTTTACATTCCTTCGGGTTGGGCCTACGGTGCTAACGGCTATGGAGGCATTCCGGGAAATACTAATTTGATTTTTGAAATCGAATTGTTAAAAGTGATTTCACAATTGCAAAAAGATACCGTGGCCATCAATGCCTTTTTGGCTAACAAATCGATTACGACACTTAAAGATCCTAGCGGAATACGATATCAAACAACTACGCAAGGAACAGGCGATAGCCCAACGGATGCAAGTACTGTTTCTTTTAAATTTACTGGTAAGGTGATCAGTGGAGTTGAAGAAGGAAATACATTTGATGCATCTACGTCACCCGTAAAAATCAAAATGAGTGATCTCATAAAAGGACTAAAAATCGGATTGAAGTTGATGAAAGTTGGAGGAAAGACTACCTTTTACATCCCGTCTACACTTGCCTACGGGTACACCGGCACTAGCGATAGTAAAATTAAGGCTAGAGATAATGTGATTTTTGAAATAGAATTAACCGCTGTAGAATAGATCACCTTCCAGTATGAAAACTTTCTTCGCTTTAGGAATAGTAGTACTACTCATATCCTGTAGCGAAGAAAGTATTCCTGATGCGAAGCAACAACTGCAAAAGGACATACAACTTATTGATACCTATCTCACTGAAAAAAATATAAACGCTGAGCAGGATTCCCGAGGCTATCGATATGTAACAGCCAATGTGGGGTCAACATTTAAACCGGTGCTGGAAGATTCAGTAATCATTACCTACACTACGGTAGTAATGCGTGGCGATACCATTAATAAAAATGTACGCGCCACTTTCTTGTTAAGCAAATTGATCAAAGCCATCCAATACCAATTACCCAATGTGGGCGAAGGTGCCGATATCACCTTGTTCACTCCTTCGGGGCTTGCGTATGGTGCCTACCCAGCCGGTGCTATTCCGAGCAATTCCAATCTGATTGTTCACATAAAATTGGAAAAAGTAATTCCCGAGTTTAGTAAGCAATTACTCAAAGATATTGTAGCGATAGATGATTATCTTTTGAACGCATCCATCACAACGCTAAAAGATGCCTCCGGCCTGCGCTACCGAATTACAGCCGAAGCGCCAGCCAATGCAATTGCGCCATTATCCATCGACTCTGTAGTGATTAGTTATACCGGTAAAATTCTATCTACCGGTGCAGTCTTTTATCAAACTGCTTCTCCAGAAGGCTATCGACTAAACAAAACGGGAACCTTGAAAGCTTGGCAAAAGGGATTAGTGTTTTTCAAACAAGGTGCCAAGGCAACACTATATTCTCCATCCGGCTTAGCTTATGGATCGTATGAAAAATACGGTGTGCCACCAAACACAAATGTGATTTTTGAAGTGGAGATGGTTAAAGTAATCAGTAAATAATGCAACTCTGTTTCGCTACCAACAATCAACACAAAATAAAAGAGGTTCGCGCTTTACTACCGGCAACTTTTACTTTGTTAAGTTTACAAGATATCGGATGTGCGGAAGAACTTGCCGAAGAACAAAATACAATTCCGGGCAATTCTTTTCAGAAAGCGGATTATGTATTTCGCAACTACGGTGTTGCGTGCTTTGCCGATGACTCGGGATTGGAAGTAGATTCCTTAAATGGTGCACCGGGTGTCGATTCAGCTTACTATGCGGGCCCCCAACGCAGCTTTGACGACAATATGAATTTGTTGTTGAAGAACCTGCAAGAGCATACCAATCGTATGGCGCAATTCCGCACGGTCATTACACTTATCACCCCTGATTTAACACAACAATTTGAGGGCATTTTGCGGGGGCAAATTCTTCATGAGAAGCGTGGCACAGAAGGTTTTGGATATGACCCTCTTTTTCTTCCGGATGGCTTTACTCACACCTTGGCCGAAATGGCACTTGAGGATAAAAACAAAATTAGCCATAGGAGTAAGGCCATGGCGAAATTGATACAATACCTGACCAATCTGGGCTAAAACAAAACAGGCGACTCATTTGAGTCGCCTGATTATTTTTTCAGTTAGAATTAATTTAAGCCTTTACTGGTTTCACTTCACCATCAGGGCTCTTATCCAAATCAATCACCACTGGAGCAGCAATGAAGATGGATGAGTAAGTACCGATTACGAATCCTACAAACAAGGCAAACGAGAACCCTCTCAATACTTCACCACCAAAGAACAATAATACTACTACAGTAATCAAAGTTGTTCCAGATGTAATCAAAGTACGGCTCAAGGTGTTGTTGATCGCATCATTGAATACCGCTTTGCGATCGTGAGATGCACCAAATCCAAGGAACTCACGAATACGGTCGAAGATAATTACCGTATCGTTAATTGAATAACCAATAATGGTCAACAACGCAGCGATGAACACCTGATCAATCTCAAATCCAAATCCAAGCAATTTCGCGAAAGCGAAAGAAGCAATCACAAACAATGAGTCGTGCGCCAAGGCGATTACTGCACCCAAGCTGTATTGCCATTTCTTGAATCGAACCAATACATATAAGAAGATTAACACTAAGGCAAGCAAGCTGGCCTCTACAGATGAATTCTTAATATCATCGGCAATGGTGGCTGTTACTTTTGATGAAGATGAAATTGTAAAGTGTTCGTTATCAATGAGCGCATCGTTTTCGCTAAACTGTAAGTTGGTAAATTTAGTAACACCCGCTATCAATGCATCTTTTACCTTATCATCTGCACCGTCTGATTCATCTTCAATTAAATAAGAAGTAGTAACTTTCACGACATTGTTTCCTCCGTAGTTTTTCACCTCTGTACCAGAGTTGGCAAAACTTTC
>JABFSO010000090.1 GCA_013140555.1 Cyclobacteriaceae bacterium
TCAATAATCCACGGACCAACTCAGGCTGTCAATTTCGCAAGCCAACCGACAGGCGCGAAGATTACTATTGATGGTAAAGATTATGGAAATACGCCAAGAACAGTAGATTTAAGACGCAAAGGACGTTTAAGTGGAGAAATTAGCACGAAGAAGGAGTATTCAGTAAAAATTGAACTGGAAGGATTTTATCCTTACGAGTTAAAAATTAAAAGAGAAATGGACGGATGGTTTCTTGGTAATATTTTGTTCGGAGGTTTAATAGGAATTATTATTGACGCTAGTAATGGTGCTATGTATAAATTAACACCAGACCAGTTGATTGCCCAGCTAGGAAAATCAACTGCTATGAATATGAAAGAAGGAGAAATTTATATTGCTGCCACTTTAGCTATTGATCCAAGTTGGAAAAAGATTGGAAATATGGAAAAGTCAGAATAATTGATTCCTATACTATAAAAAAAGCCCGGTCTTGCGATCGGGCTTTTTTGTTGTACTGCTTTCGCTGATTATTCAGTTACTCCATCTGCTAGTAGAATTACTTTATTTTTCAAAACCTCTACTACGCCTCCGGTAATTTTTACCTGATTCACTGAATCTTTGGACTTGTATTCCACCACTCCATCTTTTAATAAGCTGATCAGCGGAGCGTGGTCGTTCAATACCTGAAAAGATCCGTCCGTTCCCGGAAAGGAAGCCGATAGTACTTCGCCTTCGAATACTTTTTTATCAGGTGTGATTATTTCTAGGTTCATATTTAATTTGACAATTCGTTGATTCGATAATTCGTTGATGTTCCGAAATTAACGAATCGGAAAATAAACGAATCAATAAATTAGTTTTTAGCGTCCGCCATCATCTTCTCACCTTTCGCGATAGCGTCTTCGATGCTACCTACTAAGTTGAAAGCCATTTCTGGCAAGTGATCCAACTGACCATCCATGATCATGTTAAAACCTTTGATGGTATCTTTAATATCAACCAACGCACCTTTCAAACCAGTGAAGGCTTCTGCCACGTGGAATGGTTGTGATAAGAAACGTTGCACACGTCTTGCGCGTGATACCGTCAATTTATCTTCGTCAGACAATTCGTCCATACCTAAGATCGCGATGATGTCTTGCAATTCTTTGTAGCGCTGCAAAATCAACTTCACACGTTGTGCACAGTTGTAGTGCTCATCGCCTACGATGTCGGCACGCAAAATTCGTGAAGTAGAATCCAACGGATCTACCGCAGGGTAAATACCCAACTCGGCAATTTTACGAGACAATACAGTCGTAGCATCCAAGTGTGCAAACGTAGTTGCAGGGGCAGGGTCAGTCAAGTCATCGGCAGGAACGTAAACGGCCTGTACGGAAGTGATTGATCCATTTTTTGTAGATGTGATACGCTCTTGCATGGCACCCATTTCAGTTGCCAATGTTGGTTGATAACCTACCGCTGATGGCATACGACCTAACAAAGCGGATACTTCAGAACCTGCTTGTGTAAAGCGGAAGATATTATCAATAAAGAACAAAATGTCTTTTCCTTTTCCCTGGCCATCGCCATCACGGAAATATTCTGCTACTGTCAAACCAGACAATGCCACGCGAGCACGAGCACCAGGGGGCTCATTCATTTGACCAAACACGAAGGTCGCTTTAGAGTCTTTTAATTTTCCTTGATCTACTTTTGAAAGATCCCAACCACCGGCATGCAACGACTTCATGAACTCAGGACCGTAATCCACGATACCCGCTTCAATCATCTCGCGCAACAAGTCATTACCCTCACGAGTACGTTCTCCTACTCCGGCAAATACAGAAAGACCAGAGTATGCTTTCGCGATATTGTTGATCAATTCCTGAATCAATACGGTTTTACCTACACCGGCACCACCAAACAAACCGATTTTACCACCTTTTGCATAAGGCTCGATCAAGTCGATTACTTTAATACCTGTATACAAAACCTCTGATGAGGTAGAAAGATCTTCGTAACGAGGGGCATTGCGGTGAATCGGTAATGATTGCTTTCCTTCCGGTTGGGGGATACCATCAATTGCCTCTCCAATCACATTGAAAAGACGGCCTTTGATATCTTCGCCAATAGGCATTTGAATAGGCGAGCCGGTATCTGTTACTTTCATACCACGCACCAAACCTTCAGTGCCTTCCATTGAAATGGTACGCACTCTGTCTTCGCCCAAGTGTTGTTGACATTCCAGCACCACGCGAGTGCCATCGCGTTTGGTAACTTCAAGAGCATCAAGGATGTTTGGAAGCTTAGAACCTGGTTCGTCAAAGGCCACGTCTACTACCGGACCGATTACTTGGGTGATTTTGCCGCTATTCGCCATGAGTTGAATATTTATTTGCTTTTTATTTTATTGGTTATCAGCATTTTAAGAATTAGTGGTATTCATAAAATACGAACCGCAAAAGTAGTTTTTTAGCACGTTTATGCAAACACTTGTGAGGGAAGAATCGGATATTTTTAAGAAAAAAAACGGCTGCCTTCAAATTAGCATCGAAAGCCGCGAAAAGTACTGATTTAGCTACTTTAAAAGAATCTGAAAACACGTCCATTCGGACGGAATTTGATCCGATTTTCGATTATATTAAATGATTCAAATTTCACTATGCGCCTACCATCCTACCACAAAAGCCTATTGTTTATCTGCTTAATCGCGATCAGTTTGTGTTTATATAATTGTACAAACGAATCGCATGCGCCCGCTTCACTGGTGTTAACAAATGGCCGCATCTGGACGGGCATTGACTCGGCTGATTTTGTAGAGGCTGTTGCTATTCAGGATTCTGTCATTGTAGCAACAGGCACTTCCGAAGAAATAAAAGCTTGGATAGGCGATCGCACGGAAGTCATCGACTTGCAAGGAAAGCTAACCACGGCCGGATTCAACGATGCGCACATTCATTTTTTAGGCGGCTCGCTTGGCCTGACAGAAGTAGAGATGTCGTCTACAAAATCATTGCCCGAAGTGATCAGCAGTGTAAAAGATTTTATCGCCAACAATCCAACCAAAGAATGGATCACCGGGCGTGGGTGGCAGTATACTTTTTTCGAATCGGGCTTACCCGATCACACTACGATGAACGAATTGCAAATCGAGAAACCTGTTTTTATCAAAGCATACGATGGACATAGCGCGTGGGCAAACCGAAAAGCGCTTCAACTGGCTGGCATTGATCGGAAGACTCTGTTTACCGGCTTTGGCGAATTGGTAAAAGATAAAAATGGCGAACCTACTGGTGCACTCAAGGAAGATGCGATGCAATTGGTGGGCAAATTGGTGCCAGCAATTACCTATCAAGAGCAACTGGATGCTTTGCGCAAGGGAATGAAGTTGGCCGCTTCACTCGGCATTACCAGCATCCAAAATGCCAATGGCACCGAATTGGAAATAAATCTATTCAAGGATCTGATTAAAAATCGGGAAGCCACGGTGCGTTATGCCGCAGCTTTTTCGGTGGACGAAAACATCACCAACAAAAAAATTGAGCGATACACATTTTTGAAAGACAGCATCGGGAAAGAGAATGATTTTTTACGTGCCGATGCCATCAAGTTTATGATCGATGGTGTGATTGAAGGACACACCGGTGCCATGATTGAACCTTACAGCGATGTAAGCGCTACTGCACCCGAAGCGCACGGGCAGCTGAGCATGCCATTGCCACGCTATCGCGAATTGGTGAAGGTGCTCGATGCGAAAGGCTTTCGGATTTACACGCATGCCATTGGCGACTTAGGTGTGCGCGAATCGCTGAATGCCTACGAACAAGCTGCTCAAGAAAATAAAACCACCAACCGCAGACACCGCATTGAACATATTGAAACGATTTCTCCGGATGATTTGCCGCGCTTTCATCAGTTGGGTGTGATGGCTAGCATGGAACCCATTCATGCCGATCCGGGTACAGTCACCGTTTGGGAAAATGCCATTGGCAAAAAACGATTGCCGTATTCATTTGCATGGAATGCGATCTTGCAAAACAAAGCGCAGTTGGTGTATAGCAGCGATTGGCCTGCTGCGATTAGTATCAACCCCATTCGGGGAATACATGTGGCGATCAACCGAAGAACGCCATCCGGTTTTCCGGAAGGCGGATGGGTGAGCGAACAGCGAATTAAAATTCATCAGGCGTTGAAAGCCTACACGTGGGCAGGAGCCTATTCATCGTTTGAAGAAGATAAAAAGGGTTTGGTGAAGCCCGGCTACTTAGCCGATGTGATCGTGTTTTCGCAAGATCTATTTACGATTGATCCTATGAAAATTCATGAGACTACCATTTCGATGACGGTTTTTAATGGAAAGGTGATTTATACTAAAAAGTAAAATAGTGTTGATGCCAAGTTCATTTCGATTATTGATTTATGGAGTTTTATTAGTTGGACTGACTAGTTGCAAGAAACAATTGAGTGTCCATGAAAAACTGCAGGGGCATTGGCATGTATCAAATGATCACTATAATGTGTCTCTTGACATTGAAGATTCGATAGTGACTTTCAATAAATACTCACTTATTTCTTTCTCATCGCCTGAAAAATTCGATTTGTATGATTCAAGTAAAGTACCGGCTTTACCCTTTTATTGCGGATGCGGATCTGCCATCTTGCCCGTTGTAAAAGAATTTCAAATTATAGGTGATTCTCTCTTTTGTACGGATGATACACTGAAATTTTGCTCCGCTTTCACTCCACTGAAGTTTGTGCGTGGCGACCTGAGAATCTGTAAACGAGATCATGTTTTCGCGGGGCATGCAGAGTACCTGGTATTGGAGCACTTTCCTGATAAAGAAAAAGTCGCCAATACACTGAATGAAATCGCGCAACAATATCTGACAACATCACTATTGATTGCATATGCTGTTGATACTACTCAATTTGGTAGTAAACCAAAAATTCTTGCAGGAGACATCTTCGTTGAGTTGGTAGACGTGAAGAGATATTTAAATGAATGGGTGCAAACCGCTCAAGAACCGGTTAATGTTGCGTTGATTATTGATCAACGAGTTCCGCGTTCATTTGTAAATGAAGTGATGGATGAAATTCACAAAACAAATTTCAATGAAATCTATCAATTGGTTGAATATGATAACGGCTCAAAGCTGGGTTATGAACTGATCGAACGAAAGCCAACTGTTAGCATTCGCTAATTATTTGTCTCACCAACTTTTTGTGTATTCGCGGCTGACCACTAGAATTATTTTATTGACTAACGTGTGTTTTGAAACCCGTGCGTGAAGGATTGCAACGGAAATCATTTTGCATAAGGGACGAATAGCTGGTGCAAAATGATTGAAGTGGAAAGCCTGACCCGAGTTTGCCTGCCGGAGCGGTAGCGCAGGCAGGCAACGAGGGGCACGCCCAAGAAAAAAATTTATCTTTTGAAACTTATCTATCTCGCCAACACCGGCATGTTGGCGGCCAGCACTAACAAGTCGTTGTCTTTTACTTCTTTCTTTTCATCGGCTACGATCAAAAAGTTTTCGTAGAGTGTGTTCAACTCTTCGCCTTCAAATTTGTGACCGAGCAATTCCATGCGATGCTTCAATGCTGCGCGGCCGCTGCGTGCGGTGAGCACGATGGATGAGTTGGGCACGCCCACATCGGCAGGATTGATGATCTCATAGTTTTCAGCATGTTTCAAAAATCCATCTTGATGGATACCGGAAGAATGTGAAAATGCATTGCGGCCTACGATGGCTTTGTTGGGCTGCACGGGCATGTGCATCATTTCGCGCACCATCTGGCTGATTTCAAAAATGCGCTCGGACTTGATGTTGGTATGCAATTCCAAATCTTTATGCACTTGCAAAATCATGGCAATTTCTTCCAATGAAGTGTTGCCGGCACGTTCGCCAATTCCGTTGATGGTTACTTCAGCTTGTCGCGCACCATTCGTTAAGCCTGCGATGGTGTTGGCGGTGGCCAATCCTAAATCGTTGTGGCAATGCACGGATATGATGGCCTTGTCGATGTTCTTTACATTCTCAAACAAATATTGAATGCGCTTGCCATACAAATGCGGGAGGCAATAGCCAGTGGTGTCGGGAATGTTTACGACATCTGCACCGGCAGCAATCACCGCTTCGGTAAGCTGTGCTAAAAATGCTAAGTCGGCACGGCCTGCGTCTTCGGCAAAAAATTCTACTTCGTATCCTTTGTCTTTGGCATACTTCACAGCCCACACGCCTTGCTCTAACACTTGCTCGCGCGTGGATTTAAATTTATGCTTGATATGAACATCGCTTGAGCCGATGCCCGTGTGAATGCGTCCGTGCTTGGCGTGGTGCAACGCCTCGGCAGCAACATCGATATCATCTTTCTTCGATCGCGTTAATCCACACACTGTAACATGCTTTACTGCTTTCGAAATTTCTACCACCGACAGAAAATCTCCGGGGCTTGAAATCGGGAAGCCCGCCTCGATGACATCTACGCCCAACGCTTCGAGTTCTTTGGCGATGATTACTTTTTCGTCTGTGCGCAATTGACAGCCGGGCACTTGCTCTCCATCGCGGAGGGTGGTGTCGAAGATTTGAATTTTGTTGCTCATAAAATTAGAAGTTAGAATTCAGAATGTAGAATTTAGAATAGTTGCCTATGCTACTTGTCTACTACCTACTTTTTCCATTTGCTTAATTACCTGATCGCCCATTTTTTGGGTGTTCAATATTTTTTCTTTGTTCGTTTTAGCATCTGCTATGTCCGCTGTTCGAAGTCCTTGCTTCAATGTTTCTTCTACTGCTTTGATGACCGCGTCTGCTTCTTCCTTCAAGCCAAAAGAAATATCGAGCATTAATGCTACTGACAGAATCGATGCCAGTGGATTAGCAATTCCTTTGCCGGTGATGTCGTGTGCACTTCCGTGAATGGGTTCGTACAATCCTACCGTGTCGCCCACAGAGGCAGAAGCTAACATACCCATGGAGCCAGCGATTTGTGAAGCCTCATCGGTGAGGATATCGCCAAATAAATTTCCGGTGAGCACTACATCAAAGCTGCGTGGGTTTTGAATTAATTTCATTGCAGCGGAATCGACAAACTGATGTTCCAATTCTACATCTGGATATGCCTTTGCAATTTCAGTGACTACCTGTCTCCATAACCTTGAGCTTTCCAACACATTGGCTTTATCAACTGATGTCACTTTCTTTCTGCGTGTGCGGGCTGCCTGAAATGCTTTGTGTGCAATGCGCTCGACTTCATACTTTTGATAGATCATCAAATCGTAGGCTGTGTTGCCATCGTCTTTGCGACCCTTCTCTCCGAAGTACACATCGCCTGTCAATTCGCGAAAGAAAAGAATGTCGGAGCCTTTCAAGATTTCCGGTTTGATGCTGGAAGCTTCCAACAACTCATCAAATAATTTGATCGGGCGCAGGTTAGCATACAATCCCAATTCCTTACGCATTTTTAATAAACCTTGTTCTGGTCTTACTTTTAAAGTCGGGTCGTTATCGTATTTTGGATGACCAACGGCTCCGAATAAAATCGCATCGCAGTTTTTTAGTTTGGTCAAGGTTTCATCGGGCAGCGGATTGCCGGTTGCTTCGATGGCATCGTGACCAATAGCTGCTTCGTCAAATTCAAATTGATGGTCGAACAGCTCTGCAATTTTTATCAATACTTTTTTTCCTTCGGCTGTTACTTCTTTGCCGATGCCGTCTCCGGGAAGGATTACTATTTTCTTTTTCATCGCGTACTAACTATGTGCTAAATCAAATGCTTTGATCTCCTGGTTTAAACTGAGTAAGTAATCAATGTCATCATATCCATTCATGAGACATGTCTTCTTGTAGGCATTGATTTCGAACGATTCTTTCACTGCGCCTACTTGCATGATCTGGTTCACCAGATCAACAACAATTTCTGTTTTAGGATTTAGCTCAATGGCTTCCAACATTTGTTTTAAGAAACCATCTGAAACTACGATCGGCAATAAGCCATTGTTCAGCGCATTGTTTTTAAAGATGTCGGCAAAAAAGCTGGACACCACTACGCGAAATCCGAAATCGTAAATCGCCCAAGCTGCATGCTCGCGGCTGCTGCCACAACCGAAATTTTTTCCTGCTACTAAAATTTTCCCACTGTATTTTTTGTCGTTCAATACAAAACTCGCAATCGGATTGTTGTCCGCATCGTAGCGCCAATCGCGAAACAAATTATCGCCAAAGCCTTCGCGGGTGGTTGCCTTCAGAAAGCGAGCAGGAATGATCTGATCGGTATCAATATTTTCATTCGGCAGCGGAACTGCCGTTGTTTTCAATGTGGTGAATTTATCTTTACTCATTTTTTATTCGTTGTTGATTACTTGCTATTGGTTGTTCGCGACTAACGAGCAACCAGCAACTACTAACTAATTGAATTCTCTCACATCTGTTACACGTCCTGTAATAGCAGCCGCAGCTGCGCTCAGTGGACTGGCCAAAAAAGTACGCGACTTCGGGCCTTGCCTTCCTTCAAAGTTGCGGTTGGATGTACTGATACAATATTTACCGGCAGGTACTTTGTCTTCGTTCATTCCTAAACATGCCGAACAACCAGGGCTTCGTAATTCGAAACCGGCTGCTTCAAAAACTTTATCCAAGCCTTCGCTGATGGCTTGCGCCTCTACTTGTTTTGAGCCGGGTATGACCCACACTTCTACATTCTCAGCTTTCTTTTTTCCTTTCACCATGTCGGCCACTAGTCGCAAGTCTTCAATGCGCGCGTTGGTGCAACTGCCGATGAAAACATAATCAACCGTTTTGCCGAGCAACGAAGCGCCTTGTTCGAGCCCCATGTACTCCAATGATTTTTTGAATGAAGCGTGTTCTGAAATTTCTTTTAGTTCTTCTACGGTTGGAATACGATCTGTCACTTTCATGCCCATGCCCGGATTGGTACCGTAGGTAATCATCGGTGCGATATCGGCTGCATCGTATTGAAGTACCACATCGTATGTAGCGCCTTCATCGGTGGCTAATTTTTTCCACTCGGCTACTTTCTGTTCGAACGCTTCGCCTTGTGGTGCAAACTTTCTTCCGCGCATGTAATTGAATGTAGTTTCATCGGGAGCAATCAATCCACCGCGCGCACCCATCTCAATACTCATGTTACAGATCGTCATGCGCGCTTCCATCGAAAGATTACGAATGGTATCGCCTGCGTATTCCACAAAAAAGCCAGTGGCTCCACTGGCTGAAATTTTCGAAATAATATAAAGAATAATGTCTTTGCTGACCACACCCTTTGCCAATGCACCATTGATTTCAATCTTCATGGTTTTGGGGCGGTATTGCAAAATGCACTGCGTAGCCGATACTTGTTCCACCTCACTTGTGCCAATACCAAATGCAATGTTGCCGAATGCACCGTGTGTGCTGGTATGACTATCACCACACACAATCGTCATGCCCGGTTGTGTTAAACCTAACTCCGGACCAATGATGTGAACGATGCCTTGATACGGATGACCGAGGTCATACAACTCCACACCAAACTCCTGACAATTTTTTCGCAGTGTTTCTACTTGATGGCGGCTCAACGTTTCTTTGATAGGAAGATGTTGATCTTTAGTCGGCACATTATGATCGGCAGTAGCCGTGGTGCGATTGGTATTGAACACCGGAATGTTTCTTTTACGCAATCCATCAAATGCCTGTGGACTTGTAACTTCATGAATAAAGTGCCGATCGATAAATAAAGCATCCGGATAACCTTCAGCACGCTTCACTACGTGGGCATCCCATATTTTTTCAAAAATTGTACGTGGTTTTTGTTGGCTCATGAGTCTTTTCAACAACTGTTAGTTTGGCGCTATGCCTTTAAAATGCAATCGCCCCGTCATCATTTTGTGATTGACGGGGCGACTGATTTGATATTAAATTATCGTTACGAAGATGAGAATTTTTCTACGACTTGCGATTGATTTACTTAGAAAAATTATTCGCTTACGAGTGTTAGTTGATGATTAGAGCAACTGAGATTCAGAAGTGATGTTGACTTTCAATGCTTTAGAGATAATACAATTTTTCTCTGCGCCTTTGGTGTATTCCGCAAACTGCTCGGCTGTAATGCTGGGCACTTTTCCATTGATGGAAAGATGGATACCTGTGATGTCTAATCCTTCCAGATTGAGAGTGGCTACGGTGTCGAGTGAAGTAGCGGGAGTTCCAGCTTGTGTAAGTGCCGCACCTACTGCCATGGTAAAACAGCCCGCATGCGCAGCAGCCAATAACTCTTCGGGATTAGTGCCAATTCCATCTTCAAATCGTGTTTTGAATGAAAACTGGGTGTTGTTGAGAACGGTGCTTTGTGAAGAGATGTGCCCTTTTCCGGTTTTCAAATCTCCTTCCCAATGTGCGGATGCGGTTCGTTTCATAGTTATCTGTTTTTAGTGTAGACTTGTTTAACAAATAGCTTGAGGAAAAGTTCTGCAATAGCAGATTCCTTTTATCTAGTGATTCGGATTAAATTGCTCTATCAATCCTCATTATGCAAAAAATCCTAATTCTGTTGAGTTTCTTATTACCGATGAATCTTTATGGTCAATCTGATGAAATTATTGATAGCCTGGAATTCGAACTTAAGAAAGCGAAAGCAATAACTGCTAGTGCAAAAAAAAATGCAGACCAGAGAAGATATCTTGCTGTAGCGAGAGATGTAGCCGAAGTCTCATTCGAAGTACACGATCAGGAACTTTCAAAATTGTTGGCAATCCAAGCACATCGATTCAATGCAAAGTATGATGGATATATCTATGATGCGAAGATTCACTTTGGGTTGACCAAAGCACTTGAACGCGAAGGGCTCCTTCCTGAGAAACTAAAGCCTGCATCTAAAACCAAACAACGAATTATAAGTCCTTCTTCGTCCCCGTTTCTTTTTTGCATTGGAAAAGATAAAGTGCTGACAAAACTTTTGAAGCAGGCTGACACATGGCGCGCTGAGAATGTTCTTCAACTGAATTCAAGTTGCATACCGGAAACAGCCGTTATAAACGACACCGGTGATTTGCTGGCTGTTGGAACCAGCGCTGGCGTGATTGAAGTCTATGATTTAACACAACCGAATCTAAAACCAAAAATTGTTTCAATAGGAAAGCAATCCATTCAACAGATTGTTTTCATCCCGGAAAAAAAAGGATTTTATGTATTGGCGAATGGGGGGCTTCGGATTTTACGTTACGACTTGAAAAAAATAGAAGAAGTTGTTAATCTGAAAGATCCGGTAAAAAAACTGGATATCGCCACAGACGGCAGTCAATTGGTTGGATTAGATACGCTTGGAAATTTTCATATATGGGATCGAACGTTTCGAGAACGTACATTCACAATGAACAAATATGCAGCACCCACTGATTTTGTTTGTTCGAATGAAAGTAACATCATCATTGGTAATAATGCCAGTGAAATTTTGATTCATAACAACGAGCTGATGCGTAGAATTCTGTATGGTTCCCGATCTGCAATTTCCAGTGTTCAGCTGAGTCACAATAAAAAATTCCTAGCAGCTGCTACTCAGGATAACTTCATTTTAATTTGGAATTTAGAAAATTTGAAAGAAAGGCCGATTAAAATTCAACAATCAACCACTATTCACAGCATTTCTTTTTCACCAGATGATCAATCGATGGTTGTTTCAGGTATTAACCCGTCAGGACAAAATTCAATTGATATCTGGCCACTAAATCAGTCACAGATGGCAGAGTTGCTTTGCACTACAGTAAAAAGAAACCTGACACATGAAGGGTGGGAGATTTATATAGCGGTAGATTTGCCTAGGGAAGTCACTTGCCCGATCAATTAATTTGCTTAATCTGAATTGCACAGCCGCCACTCTTCGCCAACTGAATTTTTAGTTTTGATTTGCTGGTAACTGTTTTCTTTTCGATTATATACGCTTCCGGATTAGTTTGCCAATCGCTGTTATCGGCATCGCGATAAATGATGGCTTCGTATTTTTTACTGGCTGATAGAAAATCCAATGACCATTCTGATATACGACTGTTTTCATCGGTGATAGCTCCCACATACCAATCGCCAGTTTGTTTTGCTTTCCGTGCGATGGTAATGTAATCGCCCGGTTCAGCTTCTAAAATTTTAGTGTCGCTCCAATCTACCGGCACATCTACAATAAACTGAAAGGCATCCAAATGTTTTTCATAATTCTCCGGCAAGTCTGCCGCCATTTGCAATGGGCTATACATGGTTACATACAATGCCAATTGCTTAGCGAGTGTCGTGCGTACTTCTGTTTTTCGTGTAGGTTCAAATTGATTGAGTTTAAAGTGAAACAACCCCGGAGTAAAATCCATCGGGCCTCCCATCAACCGTGTGAAGGGCAAGATCGTTGTATGCTCGGGTGTAATTCCCAATGCTGGCGCATTGTTAAACTCGCTGCCGCGCGCAGCTTCTGAGGCTAACCAATTAGGGTAAGTGCGATGTAATCCGGTCGAGTGTACAGGCTCGTGTGCATCAATCATAATTTTATACGAAGCAGCCTTTTCAGCCACTCGTTGGTAATGGTTCACCATCCACTGTCCATCGTGATGTTCTCCGCGTGGAATAATTCTTCCCACATAGCCTGTCTTCACACTATTCATGTTATGCAACACCATGAATTGAAAAGCAGGATCCATCCATCGTTCGTAGTTGGTAGCTGACCCAGATGTTTCGTGATGCATGATTAATCGTACACCTTTTTCTTTCGCGTAAGCGGTAAGTGCATTCACATCGTAGTCGGGATAGGATGTGATAAAATCAAATACATTTTCTTTCCAATTGCCGAACCAATCTTCCCAACCTTGGTTCCACCCTTCCACTAACACGCCATCAAAGTGATAGCGCGCAGCAAAGTCGATATACTTTTTTACGTTGTTTGTATTGGCACCATGTTTTCCACTGGCCAAGTCCCAATTGGCTTTGCCCACATGCATCTCCCACCACATGCCAACAAATTTTTGTGGCTTGATCCAATCAGTTGATTTCAAAGCGGAAGGTTCATTCAAATTCAAAATGAGTTTTGAGTTTAATAAGTCGGCAGCTTTGTCGCTCAACACAATGGTTCGCCATGGCGTTTTGCAAGGTGCTTGTAAATAAGCTTTGTTGCCTACGGCATCGGGCGTGAGTTGCGAGGTGAATGTGTAGCGCTCCTTATCAAGCAGCAAATGCATGGCAGGGTAGTTGATCAATGCCGCTTCGTGCAAACTAATGTACAATCCATCGTCACTCTTCATCAGCAAAGGAGTTTGCACAGCATTAATTCCAATTAGTGATTTAACAGCAATGTCCGGCTCTTTTGTAGCGGCAGCAAGTGCATCAATTTCTGAAAGTCGTGTGGTGTTGTACGGGTATTCATTCGAGTCAAAGTCGCCAGGAATCCAAAAGGTTTTGTGATTGCCTGCCACGACAAATTGTGAATGTTCTTCCTTAACAATAAAATGTTGCAACGAGGGCTGCTGCGGGAATTCGTATCGGAAACCAATACCATCATTAAACACACGGAAAACAATTTTGACAATCGTGCTTGTCCCTTTTTTGTCCTGTAAGGTCAAAGCAATCTCTCGGTACTGATTTCGGATGGTACTCACCTCGCCCCACACCGGAGACCATTGTTGATCTACGCTGGATGTATCCACTTTGATTACGGAGAAAGAGTTGAGCAAAACTCGCGGCTTCGCGAATTCAATTCCAAGCGTGGAAGGTTGAATGACCACTTTCTTTTTGCAGAATAGCTGATAACTGATCTGTTCGTCATTTCGAATTTGTAATTGAATAGAGCGGGAAGGCGATTGAATAGTAAAGTCTTGTGAATGGGCTGCAACAACTGACAAGCAAAACAAGATGCCTGTAATTTTTAAGATGCGCATACGTCTGAAGAATTGATTATTAAAAATTTACCACCATGCCAGCGGCAACTTCAGATCGTTGACCGAGTCGATGACTAAATCGGGTTTGAACGCATACCGAGAAAGTGATTCGCGTTTAGTGATTCCGCTCAATACCAAAATGGTTTTATAACCCATCTGCACACCACCACGAATATCGGTATCCATGGTATCTCCTATAATAGTTGTCTCGGCCGTTTCAAGGCCCAACGCTTTTCGCGCTGAGCGCATCATCACTGGACTTGGTTTTCCTACTACAAAAGCTTTCACTCCGGTAGCTTCTTCGATCATCGCACTGGTAGCTGCGATGCCGAGGTTATCCCATCCTTTCTTTTTAGGCGATGGGTCGCGATTGGTGATTACAAATTTGGCGCCTGCCAAAATCATGTCCACTGCCTTCTGTACCATCTCTAAGGTAAAATTTCTTCCTTCGCCCAACACCACAAAATCGGGATCAGAATTTACCAACGAGATTCCATTCTCATGCAAGCTCGAAAGTAAGCCACCCTCACCCAACACATAAGCGGTTCCACCCGGAATCTGGCTTGCTAAAAATTTGCCAGTTGCCATGGCGCTGGTGTACACGTGGTCTTCGCTTACTTTAATTCCGAGTTTTTCCAATTTACGAACAGCATCTAACCGCGAGCGTTGACTGTTGTTTGTCATAAAGCAAAAAGGAATTTTCTCTTCGAGGAGTCTTGCAATAAATTTATCTGCTCCGGGGATGAGCGCGTCACCACTGTAGATCACACCATCCATGTCGATTAATAATCCGTGCGCCATTTTATTTTTATGGTTTAGCTTGTTCAACAATCTTTCTAAATAGCGCTATTTCTAAATCATGAAAAACTCGCTTGCGGTCTTTCTTATAATGGTAATTGGAAGAAAGTTTTACAATGACCATGTCTTTGTGTGGATCAACATAAATAAATTGATCGTAGATTCCTTGCGCATCAAATTCACCTTTGCTTCCTTCCGGAATCCACCATTGAAATCCATAGCCATCTGCAAGTACCGCATTGTCGCGCTTGCCCGGCATCACGTGAGGTGCATCGGGTGTGATAGAAGCAAGCACCCACTCGCGTGGCACCACCTGCCGACCTTGCCATTTGCCCGTATCTAAAAAGAGCTGACCCATTTTAGCATAATCACGCGCGGTGGCATTCAAGCCACCCAACGCGAATTCCATTCCGGATTTATCTTTGATCCAATACGCTTCTGACTCTGCACCAATCTGCGACCAAAGTTTTTCTTTCATGTAATCGGTGATTGATTTTCCGGTGGCTTTAGTGAGAATCATACCCAATACTTGCGTGTCGATGCTTACGTAATGATTATAAGTTCCGGGTTCACGCTCACGTCTTAGCTTTTTTGAGAAGTCGGCCATGGGCATGCCGAGTGCAAAGTAGCGGCCCATAATATTAATATCAGAGTTGAAATCACCATAATCTTCATTGAAGCCCACACCTGATGACATTTGTAATACATCTTTGATGCGTACTTTATCATAACCAGTTCCGGCAAAATCAGGAAGGTAATCCGTAACTGTTTGCTCGATGCTTTTTATTTTTCCTTCGGCAATGGCAATACCAAAAAGCGCAGAGATCACCGACTTCGACATCGACCAGGCGATGTGATGATCGCTGGCTGAAAATCCGTTGCCATAATATTCATAGAGAATGGTGTCGTGTTGAATGATTATGAGCGCATCCGTCAGCGTTTGATCCAGAAATGCTTTCGTTACTACGGCTGAGTCATGGACCTGAAAGTTTTCAATCAATGAATAGGGTTGTGAACTCATAGGGAATGGCTGCGACTGCTCCGGCTTCGGCACTGTGGTAGTCGGAAAGATATTCTTTACACCCCGAAAGTTTTCGGAGATAGCTCCGGCATCAAAGAAAGTCACCACTTTATAAAGTTGGTAGGCTTCCTGCCGGAAGAATAAGACGATGGTTAATGCAATGATGGCAATCACCACACCCAAACCGAGAACAATTTTTCGCATGAGCTTCATAATAATGAAAAATTAATAGCTCAAGATAGGAAATAATTAGATGTAAAAAGGCTCGCTTTAGGATTCAGACGCAATTGAAGATTTGTAGTTATATTTGTATTGGTAAACAGATACTATATACATTTTGTGTATAGTTTATTACAATTAAGTTCAAAATTATGAAAGAAGTTACCGTTCAAATACCGGACAAGAAACACGAATTGTTTATTGAGATGATGAAGAGCTTGTCTTTTGTAAAGAAGGTGAAGACTGTGGATGAAGACGAGCCAACCAAAGAAGAAATTCTGGAAGGCATTCGCCAAGCGGTAAAAGAAGTAAACTTAATCAAGCAAGGGAAATTGAAAGCAAGACCAGTACAAGACTTATTAGATGAGTTATAAAGTTTTAACTATTCCATACTTTGATCGTCAGCTTAAGCGATTAGTTAAAAAATTCCCTTCCTTAAAAAACGACTTCAAAGAACT
>JABFSO010000415.1 GCA_013140555.1 Cyclobacteriaceae bacterium
ATAAGAAAATCATTAGCCACTAAGACACTAAATCACCAAGAACCTTTGTGGCTTGGTGCCTTCGTGGCAAAACCTTCTAATCGAAATAAGAAAATCATTAGCCACTAAGACACTAAATCACCAAGAATCTTCGTGACTTGGCACCTTCGTGGCAAAATCATATAAGCCGATTAAAAGATGATCGCTATGCTCTTATCTTTTTGCATTAAATGAATTATTTTCGATGAGAAAAGTTTAAGTATAGTTAACATGGATTTTGAAAAATTGTCTGATCGAGAAGAAGCAATTGGTAAAGCCATTGTAAATGCTGCTTTTAAAGTACACTCAAAACTAGGCCCCGGGCTACTAGAAAAAGTTTATGAAATCTGTTTAGCACATGAGCTAAAAAAAGAGGGGCTTTTGGTTTCACGCCAATTAGATATACCCATCCAATATGACGGAATAGTATTCGATGAAGGCTTACGATTAGATCTTCTTGTTGAAAATTTGGTTATTGTTGAGGTGAAAGCTGTCGACACAGTAAATCCAGTTTGGCAAGCTCAAGTATTAAGTCATTTGAAATTAACGAACCATAGGCTTGGTTATTTAATTAACTTTAATGTCGCAAAAATAAAAGAAGGCATAAAAAGGATTATTTTGTAAATAATTCATGATTTTACGTTTTGATAACTAACTATGGAAGTCTCAACTCAACCAAAGAAAAGTAAACTGACCCTATACATCATCATTGCCTTAGTGGTGGGCATTGGCTTGGGATTTGTGCTCAACAAAAGTTATGTGGCTGATGAAAACACAAAACTCGAAGCCTTCGAACAGCGATTGCAGCAAACTCAACAAGATCTTTCTAAAACCACAGATAGTTTAGTGGTGGTTTCTCTGGAGCAACAAAAAAAATCAATTACAAAAGAACGTAGTGCCGTTATCTCATCGCGTGACAAAAAGCTAGAGCCCTTCTCCATCTTAGCTGATATTTTTCTTCGCCTGATTAAAATGATTGTGGCGCCACTGGTGTTCACCACACTGGTTGTGGGCGTAGCCAAGCTAGGCGATATCAATTCTGTTGGGCGCATTGGCGGAAAGACTTTGTTGTGGTTCGTTGGTGCGTCTTTAACCAGCTTGTTGTTGGGAATGATTTTAGTGAACATTTTCAAACCCGGCATTGCCATGCACTTGCCTGTCCCAGATGCCGGCACCGACATTGGGTTAGCGCACAACAGCCTTTCATTAAAAGACTTTTTGTACCACGTGTTTCCTGCCAGCGTGATTGACGCAATGGCGAAAAATGAAATTTTACAAATCGTGGTGTTCTCTCTCTTCTTTGGTGTAGCCACAGCTGCCATTGGCGAACAAGGAAAAATAGTGATCAAGGCGATGGATGCAATAGCGCATGTTATTTTAAAAGTAACTGGCTATGTCATGAACTTCGCACCAGTTGCCGTATTTGGCGCCATGACAGCCATTATCGCCAAGCAAGGTTTAGGAATTTTAAAAACATACTCGATCTTCATTACTGAGTTCTACTCGGGCTTGTTGATTTTATGGATTGTGTTGGCGTTGGCCGGATCGCTGATCATTGGCAAACGTGTCATTGCATTGTTGCGCAAAGTAAAAGAACCCATCCTTCTTGCTTTCAGTACAAGCAGTAGCGAAGCTGCCTTTCCGAAGACAATGGAGTTATTGCAAAAATTTGGATGCAAGGACAAGATTGTGAGTTTCGTGTTGCCACTCGGCTATTCCTTCAACCTGGATGGCAGCATGATGTACATGACTTTCGCTTCGTTGTTCATTGCCCAGTCATATGGCATTGAGTTATCGATGGCTACCCAAATGAGCATGTTGCTCGTGTTGATGCTTACCAGCAAAGGCATTGCTGGAGTGCCTCGCGCATCATTGGTAGTGATTGCCGGCACATTGGCCACTTTTAATATTCCAGAAGCAGGACTTGCCCTCTTATTGGGCATCGATCCGTTGTTGGATATGGGTCGCAGCGCCACCAATGTAGTGGGCAATAGCATCGCCACTGCGGTGGTAAGCAAGTGGGAAGGCGAGCTGGTTGAGGAGGAAAAGTAGCCTGAAATTGAGCTTAACTAATTGATTAATAGAATTGTTTGCAATTTGGGAATCTAATTCCCAAATTGCATGAATGATACATAGAGATCCATTTACTCTCCTAAAAGAGCTGGTATCTGAATTTAAAGCTATCGCTATAACGGGGCCTCGGCAAAGCGGAAAAACCACAATGGTTAAGTTATTCTTTCCCGAAAAGCCATATGTTTCCCTTGAAAATCCTGCGGATAGAAATCTAGCCTTGAGTGACCCGGTCAGCTTCCTTTCGGCATATCCAGAAGGAGCAGTGTTAGATGAAGCTCAAAAAGCACCGGAATTGTTTTCGTATCTGCAAGGAATACTTGATAACTCAAATCAAAAAGGGAGATTCATTCTCACCGGTTCAAACAATTTTTTGCTGTTAGAATCAATTTCTCAATCACTTGCAGGAAGAGTAGCCTATGTTGATTTATTACCCTTTTCAATCTCAGAAAGTAAAATCTGCCCTCAACCTCCAATCTCACTGGAGGAGCATATATTCCTGGGAGGCTACCCAGCCATTGTTCATGATAGAACAAAGTGGGACGCGTGGTTTGCAAGTTACGTACGGACGTATATTGAACGAGATGTACGATTGATTAAAAACATTTCGGACCTAGGTTCCTTTCAGCGGTTTTTATACCTGTGTGCTGGAAGGATAGGCCAGCAAATTAATTTGACCAACCTAGCTAATGATACAGGTGTTGATCATAAAACCATTCAATCATGGCTAGGAATACTACAAGCCAGTTACATTGTGTACACACTTCCTCCTTACTATAAAAACTTCAATAAGCGTTTGACTAAATCTGCCAAGCTTTATTTTTACGATACGGGATTAGCTTGTTATTTATTAGGAATCAAAAATCATAATGAATTAATCAATCACGGATATCGCGGTGCGCTGTTTGAAAATTTTATCATTGTTGAAATGCTCAAAAATCGATTTAACAAAGGGCAACGCAGCAACCTGTTTTATTGGCGCGATAGCAGTGGAAATGAAATAGATGTACTCATCGATCAAGGAAGTACGCAAATTCCTGTCGAGATTAAATCGGCAGCTACGTTGAACATGGATTTCTTCAAGGGGCTTAACTATTGGCAAAAGCTAACCGGGCAAACCGAAGGATACATCGTATACTCAGGTGAAGCCAAAAAACATAAAAACTATTCCATCATTAATTGGAAAACCATATCAGATCTATGAAAATACTTGCTTCAATTCTTTTCACGCTCATGTGTCACGTATCCTTCGCCCAAACTTATTCAGTGATGACGTACAACATCCGCCTGGACACCCAGGCCGATGGCGTGAATGCGTGGCCCAATCGGAAAGAGAAACTGATTGCGTTGATTCGTAAAAACAATCCAGATATTTTAGGCGTGCAAGAAGTACTGCATCACCAAATGCAGGATTTGCAAAGCGGCTTGCCCGAATACACTTTTGTGGGCGTGGGTCGCGATGATGGAAAAGAAAAAGGAGAATACTCGGCTATCTTCTATAAGAAAGAAAAATTTGAAGTGATAAAGCAAAGTACTTTCTGGTTATCAGAAACACCTGATGTGCCCGGAAGCAAAAATTGGGATGCCGCAATCACGCGTGTAGCCACGTATGCTCATCTAAAAGATAAAACTTCAGGTCAAACCTTCTTGGTGCTCAACACGCACTTTGACCACATCGGCAAACAGGCCAGATTGAATAGCGCCATTTTGATAAAAGGATACATTGCTGGCTATTTGGATTTCAATAAAACAATGCCAGTCATCATCACTGGAGATTTTAATTCAGAGCCAACAGAACCTCCTTATCAGAACATGATAAATGAAATTGGTGTAAAGCTATCTGATACACGCCCCGCAAATTCTACTGCTGGAACGTTCTGTGGTTTTACAGTAAACGCCATGACCTGCAAAACCATCGACTATATTTTTCACTCAGCAGCGTGGAAAACCGAATCGTATCAGGTTCTTAACGATCATGACGGCACGTACTATCCATCAGATCACTTGCCGGTGATTGCCAAGCTCTCGATCATCCGGTAACACTATTTGATAAAACTAAATACGTGATTACCTGCGATGGACGTAGTACGACCGGTACCAAGTGTGCCGGTTGTCCATGTTAGCGAAAGTTTCAATACAGTTGCTGACACTTCGGTAATCGTAACTTCCAGATTGTCGTTGCGCTTGATTTTCTTTGCTGTGTTATCGGTAAAAGTCCACGTTCCGCTTGCAGGCCATACCACGCTGCCATTCATAGTTGAAAAACCACTTGCTGTAAATGTCAATGTCATGTTTGTATACATCGATGTCTTATCCACTCCATCTACCATCACTGAACTGATACGCCAGGTATTGGCCTTTAACTGATTGGTCGTAATCTCGGTGGCAGAAGGTGCTGCGGAATCTCCCCCACATCCCGCCATTACCATTAACGTCATGATAACGGCTAACGTAATGACACAAATGGATAACTCGTAATATCGTGTTGCTATTTTCATAAGTTTAGTTGGTTGATTTGATAAAAGATTTAGCAAGAGTGGTCTTGCCTTGTTGCATTAGGATAATGTATTGACCTTGACTTAGCAAACGGACATTCATCTTCAGTTCGCTTCCTCCACGCGCCTCGTGCGACTGAAGCTTGCGTCCATAGATGTCGATCAACTTTACCTCTACCAACTGGTTGGAATCAAAGCCTCCTAAGTTGATGATTACTTCCTCCGTTGCCGGATTTGGATACAAAGCAATGGACGAAGCCGGATCTGTTTGATCCGCTGTCACCACAATCGAAAATGCGTCTGAAAATTCGCTTACACAATCATCGATGGTCGATTGCACTTTATAAACTCCTTCACTCGTCAATGCCAATGTTTTGTTTGTGGCACCTGAAATTAGCGAACCATCTTTAAACCATCGATTCCCATCACTGGCACTGCTGGTGAGTGTAGGTGAGGCTGTATTCGGATTGGAAATGACGATAGTTGGTTTAGCCGGTTTAATACAAAAACTTTGTGTAACCGAACTTGCAGCATTATAATTTGCATTACCCGACTGAGATGCCGTTACGTTCGTTCTTCCGCCACTTAAAATAGTTACCTGACTTCCTGAAATAGAAATTCGGGGTGAGCTGGTTGTGTACGTAACTGACAATCCGGAAGAAGCGGTGGCTTGAAGTGCAAATGCAGCATCTCCGACAGTCTTATCTGAAAGCGAAGCAAAAGTGATGACCTGATTTCCTTTGTTAGCCGTCAGTGTTTGTTGAACATCGCTGGCAGGATTGTAACTCGCATTGCCGGCTTGCGAAGCCGTGATCACCGCTGTTCCCGCACCTACTACTGTTAAAGAAGTGCCTGATATCGTAGCTACAGAAGTATTACTACTGGAGTAGGTAACTCCCAACGATGAAGAGGAACTGGCCGTGAGTGAAAAGATATCACCCACGATGCGCGTAGATAATGGATTGAACGTGATGGTTTGATTGAGTTTATTTACCGTAAGGGATTGACTTACAGAAGTGGCGGGAAGATAATTCCCATTCCCAACCTGATTAGCAGTAATCGTTACAATGCCTCCACCATTAATTGTTACGGTGTTGCCGGATATGGATGCCACTGAAGCATTGTTACCCGAAAAAGTTACTGACAATCCGCTAGAGCTCGTGGCTGAGATGGTGAAAGATGGATCTCCAACCGTTTTTGCGGAAAGCGGAGAAAATGTGATGGTTTGCGTTGCCTTGTCAATCGTTAAGAACTGTTGAACAACGGTTGCCGCGTTGTAATTTGAATTACCCGCTTGCGATGCGAGTATGCCCACATTACCGGCACCTAAAATTGTTATTGTGTTTCCAGATACAGCAGCGATTGCAGTATTGCTGCTTGAAAAAGAAACAGGTAAGCCGGAAGATGAAGAAGCTGAAATAGTAAACGGTCCATCTCCAAAAGTTTTGGTTGGCAAGGAACCAAAAGTAATCGTTTGGTTAGCCTTATTTACAGTAAGGGTTTGTTGCACATTGGGAGCTGCATTGTAATTGCTTGTGCCTCCTTGCGATGCTGTGATCGTAGCCGTGCCTACACCAATAATGGTGACTGTATTTCCAGAGATGGTGGCCACTGCTGTGTTGTTGCTTGTAAAGGTGACGGGCAGGCTCGATGATGCTGTTGCCGACAATGAGAATGTTGCATCGCCAAAAACTTTCGCGGGCAGCGAATTGAATACGATCGTTTGATCAGCAGGCGTGACCACGAGGGTTTGCCCAACGCTAGTAGCTGCATTGTAATTCGCATTGCCTGGTTGCGAGGCGGTGATGGTAGATGTACCCGTTCCAAGAATGGTTACGGTGCTGCCTGAAATCGTGGCAACTGCTGTGTTGCTACTCGTGTACGAGATGGGCAAACCGGAAGAAGCTGTGGCTGCTAAACTAAACGCAGCACTGCCAAAGGTTTTGCTTGCCAGCGAGCCAAACGAAATGGTCTGGTTTGCTTTATTGACAGTAAGTGTTTGCTGGACGCTATTAGCAGCAATGTAATTGGCATCGCCACCTTGCGATGCGGTAATGATCGTAGAGCCAACGCCTAAGATAGTCACCGTTGATCCACTTATAGTGGCCACCGATGTATTCGAACTAACGTAGCTGATAGGCAATCCTGAAGATGCTGTAGCGCCTAATGCGAAATTAGCATCACCAAAAGCTTTGGTAGGTAATGAACCAAACGTAATGGTTTGTGTGGCTTTATTCACTGTTAAGTTCCGCGCAACATCCGTGGCAGGATTATAACTTGTGTTTCCGGGTTGGGATGCAGTAATCGTTGTTGAACCGACTCCAGTAATGGTTACTGTATTGCCCGAAACTGTAGCTACCGATGTGTTGCTACTTGTATAGGTAATGGCTAATCCTGATGATGACGTGCCACCTAATGTAAAGGCCGGATCAGAAAATACTTTTGATGCGATAGCCCCGAAGGTAATCGTTTGATTGGCTTTGTTCACCACCAGCGGCTGTGATACGTTTGGTGCAGGGCCGAAGCTCGCGTTACCGGCTTGCGAGGCGATGATGTTACACGTTCCCGCACCAAGTATTTGCACAGTCGTTCCTACAACATTCGCTACAGTCGTATTATCGCTGCTAAAAGTTACAGGCAAACCAGAAGAAGCTGTTGCTGAAAGCGTAAAAGAAGCATCGCCCATTGTTTTCGTTGCCAACGGACCAAACGTGATAGTTTGCGGAGAGGGAATTATATTTCTAAATACAGAAAAATTATCACTGCCCAGATTAGCAGTTGTTAAATCATTTTTCCCGTCACCGTCCTGATCAGCAATAAATACAGACCTCGGCTGAGTCGTGGATGTAAAGTCAACTTTAGTGGCGATACTGATGGTTCCGGGAGTGGAGTTGTTTTTAAAAACAGACACAGTTCCTGAAGTGAAATTCGCTACTGCTAAATCTACTTTACTATCCCCATCAATATCTCCTAAGGAAACGGAGAACGGAGCAGTGCCTGTTGTAGCATCCACTTTAGCAGCAAATGACAATGTGCCTACAGTGCTGGTATTTCTAAAAATAGACATGGTATTACTTGCTCCGTTGGCAACCGATAAATCTGCTTTACCATCACCATCTATATCACCAATGGCAACACTCCGGGGTTGTGAGCCGGGTGTCAAGTCCAACTTCGTAGCGAAATTAATTGTGCCGGGTGTACTGGTATTTCTAAAAACCGAAATGGCATTATCTGCGAAAGCGAAATTGGCCACAGCCACATCGGGTTTACCGTCACCATCTAAATCACCAACAGATACTGACACAGGGCTAGTAAATGCTTGAAAATCTAATGGCGCTGCAAATGAGATTGTTCCAACTGAACCTGTATTTCTATGAACAGATAGAAATGCAGTACCACCATTGTTAGCTACAATCAAATCTGCCTTTCCATCACCGTCAATATCTTGTATTTTAACATCGTAAGGGTTCGAAGAAATAGAGGAAGCAGCTACATTCACACGAGCAGCAAAAGATATCGTACCTACCGTGCTAGTGTTTCTAAAAATGGAGTAGTTGTTGGTTCCATAGTTTGCCACCACCACATCGGGCAATCCGTCACCATCGATATCACCAATAAAAGCTGAGATGGGATTCGATCCAATAGTAAAATCTGTTTTGGCTGAATATGCGATTGAACCCGGACCCGTACTTTGGTTTCTAAAGTACGAAGCATTAGTAATGCTTGCATTATTAGGAGTGACTACATCAATCTTGCCGTCTCCATCTAAATCGCCCAACGCAACAAAAGCCGGATCAGCACCGGTCGTAAAACTTTGCCGAGCCGCAAAAGAAGAAGTACTTATACCAGAACCCCCAAAAGCAACTACAAAAGGCTTAACAGAATACGCTTTCAAACCTGCTACCGTTACTGAAATGGGTTGGTGCATGGCGCCTGGCGGAACAACAACTGTTAATTGAGTTGTTGTAGCCGCACTAATGGTTGCGGCTCGTACACTTCCAAAGTAGACAATATTATTAGCCGGTGTTGCGCTGAAATTTGTACCCGTGATAGTAACCGTAGTCCCAATGGACCCGCTTGATGGAGAGAAGGAAGTGATTATAGGTTGACACCAAGCTTGGAAGGCAATCAATATTAACCCAAAAATAAAAAGTATTCGTGTTTTCATTCAGTAATGCATTTTTTAGTTGCACTAAACTGATAGAATTAAAACTCTTTATATGAAAGAATGAGTATTCGCGATACTCAAATGAGAAAATGCTGCAGTTGATTGAGGAATGATAAGCCTGTGATCATTTGCCTATGACAGTTTTGCCAACTCAGCCAAAATGGCTTCGCGCTTGCGCGATGAAACTGGCACTTCACTGCCATCTTTCATTTTTATGCTACCGCCTTCCCGTTTATTGAATTGCTGTAAATGATTCAGATTAATCAAATGGCTCTGATGCACCCGAAAGAATTTTAACGGTTGTAACAAATCATCGTACTCTTTGAGTGGGCGCGAAACGATAATCGGTGGCTGATCGACTAGATGAAATGTTGTATAATTATCGGAAGCTTCGCAGCGTATAATAGAGCTGATCGATACAACATACACTGCGTTCATGTCTTTCAAAATAATTTTGCGATCTGCCTCGGGAGCCGGCTGAATACTTTGTCGAACTACTTCCAGCATCTGCTGCCAAGATGGAGCCAACATCGATTGAATGCGCGCGAACGTTGAACCCAATTCATAGGCATCAATTGGCTTTACCAAATAATCAATCGCGCTAAAGCGAAAAGCCTGCAAAGCAAACTCATTATGTCCACTGACAATCACTAATTTAAAGTCAATTGAACTCAGGCGCTTTAGCAAATCAAACCCAGTGCCATCGCGCATCATCACATCTAAAAAAACAATTTCCGGTTTAAAACCCCGAATCAATTCCAACCCACTTTCCACTCCGTCAGCTTCTTTTATGGTCGCGGTGGATTGCTCCATCAAAAGATACGAACGCAAAATAGCGCGAGGGTCTTCTTCATCATCGATGATCGCAATTCTCATGCGTGCAAATTACGAATAGATTGGTAAAGTCAATTGCACATGTGTTCCAGAGCCGTTAGCTACGTTTCCAATTTGCAGATCGATCGGTTTCTTATTCGACTTATTTAGTAGTTCAATGCGCTCGCGAATGATTTTAGTGGACAACGATAAATGTCCTTGGTTGGACTCCATGGAAATTCCGGAGCCATTGTCTTTAATCTCAAGTAATAAATTATCGCCCGACATCGAGAAAGTGATCTCGATTACTCCTTGTCCATTGGCAGGTAATCCATGCTCCACGGCATTTTCTACGAAAGGCTGCGCTAACATCGGTTGAATACGCAGGTCAGTAACAGAAAGTTTGTCGTCAATTTTAATTTCATACTTAAACTTATCTTTCATACGCAATTTCTGTAATTCCAGATAGTTGCGGAGTAAATCTATCTCCTCTTCCAGTGTAATCAAATCCTCGCGCGAATATTCCAACAACTGTCGCATCAATCGTGAGAACTTTGATAAGTAGCCAGCCGCTTTGGTTGTTTTATTATCCAGCATAAACCGTTGAATGGATACCAGTGCATTCGAAAGAAAATGTGGATCCAATTGAAATCGCAAAAACTTGTTTTCTACTGCCAACACTCGCTGTTGATGATATAAATTACGCTGACGGTAAAAAAGAAACACCAACAACAAAATCAATGCGGCTGTCACTGCGGTGGCAATCATCAATAAATTTTTCTGCCGCAGCTCGAGCGTTTGAATAGCTGCCAATTGAGAGAGGTCTTTAATCGTTTGCTCGTTAATTTTCTTATTGTATTTCTGCTCCATTCGACTGATGGCTTCCACATTTTCACTCGTCACAAGGCTGTCGCCTAAAAATCTGGTGCGTTCCAATGCTGCCAGTGCCAAAGCTGTTTTACCGGCCGCTTTGTAGGCTCCATATAAATAGTTGTAAGTCGTCTTCTCCAGGTATCGGTTATTTATTTGGTGTGCAAATGTCAATGCCTTCTCTTGGCATTCGATGGCCTTGGTATGATCTTGTAAACCCGAATAAGCTGCACCGCGCAACATATACAAAGATGCCATCGCATTGGCTCTGGTTTTTGCAGTCACCAATTGAAGAAGCGTGTCGGTATAAACAAGTGTTTTTCGAAAGTCTTTGCGGGCTTCAGCAATCGAGCCCATGGTCAAATAATTTTTCGTTAAGCTTAGATTTGATTTTGTCAGCTTGGAGTACAACAACGCTTGTTGAACAATACGGGCGGTTGAGTCAAGGTATTTTTCCTGTTTTGTTTTATCATACTTCGTCCAATAAACAATTCCCAAGTCAGAGTGATACTGAGCCAATAAGAGTGTGTCATTTGTCATTCGTGCCGCCTCCAAAGCCTTCTTAGTAAACTCCAAGCCCTTATCAATTTGCTCTTGCCGCAAAAAGTCTACGGCTATTCCATTGTAAATCTTAGCCAATAAGTGCGGCTCCTGCGTGCGTTGCGTTAACTCAAGTGCTTGGTAATAAAAATAAATCGAGCTATCGTGATTACTTTTTCGGCTATAATAATTTCCCATCAAACGGGCACTCTCGATCGATGCAAAAGGTTGAAAGCGGGTGTTCAACAACGTATGCGCGGTACGGGCAGTTTGAAAGCTCTCATCAAACGCTGAATTGGATAACAAAGTCAATGATTCCAGCGTAAACCCAACTGCCTGGCAACAAGGGCTGATTGATTCTTTGTATTGGGAGATGAAAGAATGCGTGGTGAGTGTATCGCCTTTACGCATGGCCGCCTCGAACTGTTTTCGCTCTTTAGCAGAAAAGGAATCACAGGCGCATGAAGCCTGCGCTCGCGCTATCTGCGGAAGCAATAAACAGACAAACAAAATCAAACGGATGAAAAACGGACTCCGAGTGCTCATTTTCAATGGGGGATGAAATCTCATCAGCGGTTTTATTTACCGATGCAGCCTTTAAAATAAGTGATTTTATTGAACTCTTTGGAAAGTTTAAAATCGATTCGAACTTAAATTTTCTAAATTTGTTCTTTCGTTTAAAATCAGAATTATGCTAAAACCTGCTCCCAAAGCTCTTCATATATATCTGGAATCAAATCCCAACCCCAATTCACTCAAATTCGTGGTGAACGAAATGCTGGTTCCCGAAGGGATGAGTTTCGATTTCCCCACTCCTGCTGAAGCCGAAATCGCTCCATTGGCGCAAGAACTTTTTATGTATCCGTTTGTGGATCGCGTTTTCTATGCGAGCAACTTTGTAACGGTTACCAAAAAAGAAGATGTAGAGTGGATGGAAATTCAAGATACTTTGAAAAAGCATATTTTGAGTTTTCTCGAATCGGGCAAAGTAATTTTAGATTTAAAAGCACCTGCTGCTGAAGCGCAAGAAGAAACAGAAACGATCAAGAAAATTAAAACCATTTTGGATGAGTATATCCGCCCGGCTGTAGAACAAGATGGCGGAGCCATTACATTTCACTCATTGCATGGAAAAAAAGTAACGGTGACTTTGCAAGGATCCTGCAGTGGTTGTCCTTCTTCTACAATCACACTGAAAGCGGGTATCGAAAATCTTTTCAAAAAGATGATGCCGGAAGAAGTGGAAGAAGTAGAAGCCCTTGGGTAATCGATCACACTAGAAATTAATTAATGAAAGCCCCTCGGGGCTTTTTTGTTGGTGCGTAGCTCGGATTATTAAGTAGAATATCCTACTTTTAATAACCCTAAACTGCACCCCATGAAAAAGTATTTATTCTTGCTTGCCTTTCTGGCAATCAGCACATTTTCGTTTAGCCAAGGTTTTAACTGGACTTTTTATTCTGAAAATGGTGAAAGCTTTACACTCTTCATCGATAGCGAAAAGATGAATGCCACACCTCAACCTCGCGTGGTGGCTTCAGGAATAAAGGGAATTTTTAAAACAATCCGTATTGAATTTGACGATACACGCATACCGAAAGTGACCAAACGTGTTCCACTGAAACCCGGGCTTAAAGAATTGGTTACTGTCATAAAGCAAAATAAAAAAGGCGAATACATTTTACGTAACATGGATGGAACTGCCGATGAAGGTGGAGAAAACACATCCGCAGATTCAGAAAATACAAATACGCAGGCATCAGAGGCCGAAGCACCCAAAGAAAAAACCGGATTTGGGAAAAAGCTATTGCAAAAAACGGCTTCCATCGGAAAGAGTGTTGCAAAAGAAAGTAATGTAACCGTAACGCAAAATGGTCAGCCAGTGGCAGTAAATGCCTCCAACCCAAATTCAGCTTCCGACAATGGTAATTCCGCTGCTGCACCTTCATCAAACAATTCAGGGCCGCTTACCGCGAAATTTGATGGTCAGCAAATTAGTTTGAGTAATGGCAAAACCTATATTGTAAAAAGAGAGAAAGATGCCTCGGGCATGAATGGCCCTCAGGTAATTATGAAAGCTCCAGAAGGCGCAGCGGTTACAATTACTCAAGATGGTGGCAAAGAGGTGTACAATGGCGAAGTCCCATTTGTTTACACGGTGAAAGACTGGAATTATTATAACACGTATTTCAAACTGGAAGTCACTGAAGGCAATCAAAAGTGGTCCGTGAAAATGCAGAATGGAACCGGCTACCGATTTGTGATTGAACAAGGCTCCTCAGCTGCCAGCACCGAAGATGCCGTAGAAGAATCTCCTGCTAGCGCTTCAGCTCCTGCACAATACGGTCAGCCACAGAATCAGTACACACAACCAGCACAAAACGGAGCGGCTATGGGGCAAGCGTATGGAGCCAACAAAGGCGGCACCGGTACTTGGATTATCTATACAGAAATGGGTGAAAATTTCACTGCATTTCTAGATGGGCAAAAAATCAATAATACACCGCAGGCTTCTGTTACTGCAACAGTCACCGGAACTTCGAAGCAAATTCGGTTAGAGTTTGAAGACAAGTCTATTCCAAAAATTTTAAAACGTTACCCGATATTGGTTGGCGAAACCACCATCATGGTAAAACAAAAAAAGAAAGGTGATTATGTATTTAGAGTAGTTTCTGCACCGCAAGGAGCAGCCATGCCGGATGCCGAAGAGCCAGCTGCTGCACCGGCCGCTTCGTCTTCCGGGCCTCTCACGGCTAAGTTGGAAGATGGAAGTATTCGCTTGAGCAATGGAAAAACATATACTGTCACACGTAGCAAAGATCCTTCTGGTATGAATGGCCCACAAGTAATTATGAAGGCACCGGAAGGCGCTTCTGTAACCATTACTCAAGATGGCGGCAAAGAAGTTTATACAGGCGAAGTTCCGTTTGTTTACACGGTGAAAGATTGGAATTTCTATAACACGTATTTTAAACTGGAAGTAACAGAAGGCAATCAAAAGTGGTCGGTGAAATTGCAAAATGGCACCGGCTATCGATTGACGATCACCGAATAGGGTAAGACTAAACTTATTTTATTGCCTGAATCATCTCGCGCTTGCCTGGTGGTCCGGGCAATTTTTTTACAGTTAGTCCGAGTGATATCAAATCGCGCCTCAGTTGACCTTTGGCAGAATAGGTGACAAAAACTCCTCCCGGCTTCAGAGCACTAACTACTTTTTCAAGAATGGGAAATTCCCACAAATGCGGTTGCTTGTCGGGTGCAAAGGCATCGTAATACACTAGATCAAATTTTTCTTTTTCGAATGTTGCCTGAAGCAAATCTTCATTTCGTTTTAGCAAAGTAAAGTTCGGCTGAATATGATTCGGTTCATTCCATGAGGCACTGTGCAACGATTCGAAAAGTGGAAAAACGGTTGGTCCTTCATTTGCAGCCAGCAGTTGTGTATAATTTAATTTAGTTACGATTTCAGGAGGCAAAGGATAGGCCTCCAATGTTTCGTAGCTCACATTCACTTGGTTTCGTTGCGCTTCAAGCAAAGTGAGTAGCGCATTCAAACCTGTTCCAAACCCGATTTCTAAAATGGAGATTTGTTTCTTGCCCTGATTGAGAACTTCGGCAAAGCCTCTTTCGATAAAAACATAAATCGATTCTTGCAGTGCGCCATGTGTGGAATGATAGGTTTCATTCAGCTCGGTGTGCAAGAGAGAACTCGATCCATCCTTTGTTTCAAAGAGAGTAACGTCACTCATTCTTCTTTGCGAATCAACGCCACCGCATAGGCATTCACACCTTCTTCTCGACCTACGTATCCCATCGATTCATTGGTAGTAGCTTTAATAGAAATATCTTCTTCCGTCAAATTCATGAGTGGAGCTAACACCTTTTTCATTTCAGGAATATGTGGATTTACCTTGGGATTTTCCAGCGTGAGAGTGCAATCTACATTTTCAATGCGCCAACCTTTTTCGAGCAACATGCGAGTAACATCCTCCAAAAAGAAAGTGGAATTTTTTCCTTTCCAGCGTGGATCTTTATTGGAATAATGAAAACCAATATCACGCAAGTTGGCCGCGCCTAATAGTGCATCGCAAATGGCGTGGATCAACACATCAGCATCTGAATGACCGACAGCCCCTTTGGTAGCCGGAAGCAATACACCGCCTAACCAAAAGTCTCTGCCTTCTTCCAATTGATGCACATCAAATCCTAATCCTACTCGAATTTTCATTTTTCTATGTTAACTAACTTCAGAAATATTGTTTTAATTCTTAGCCTGATAATACATCACACTCGAGTTTTCTTCCCTCAAAATAGCTTTCGCCACCCGCTGCATGTCCTCCAGCGAAATTTTTTCCATCCTAGCAGCTTCCTGATTAACTAAATCTGCGTTTCCCGATAACGAGGCAAACGCCAGATTCATAGCCCGATTCAAAACCTCCACTTCGCCAAATTTCAAACTGGCTTCCGCCTGATTTTTCACTTTCTCCAACTCCTGCGAAGTAATTCCTTCCTGCACCACTTGTTGCAAAACCTTTTCTACTTCAGCTTCAGCATCTTTTAAATCAATGCCATCTTTCACTCGGCCGCTCACGACCAGCAAGCCCGGATCAATAGAGCCCATCACAAACGAAGAGATCGAATTAAAAATTTCTTTCTCTTGCACCAGCGCTTGGTACAAGCGGCTTGAGTGACCTCGGCTCAATACATCGCTCAAAAAATCTGAAGCATAATAATCTGTATCAAAGCGTCCGCCCATGTGCCAGGTTTTATACAAGGCGTTGGCGGGCACCTTCGACTCCACCGTTTGAACACGCTTCTTCAACTGCACTGGCTCCAATGGTAATTTTCGAGCAGGCTTATTGCCGGAAGGAATAGAGCCAAACCATTTTTCCGCCAGCTTGCGAACCTGTTCCACTTTTACATTACCCGCTACCACCAAAGTTGCATTGCTCGGCACATAATGGCGAAAGAAAAAATGCTTCACATCGTCCATCGTAGCATTTTCGATATGACTGATTTCTTTGCCAATGGTTGCCCAATGGTACGGATGCCACTCATATGCCAGCGGGCGCAACTTCAACCACACATCGCCATAGGGCTGGTTGAGGTAGCGCTGCTTAAATTCTTCGATCACCACTTTGCGTTGCACTTCTAGAACCTGCGGATCAAACGAAAGGCTAAGCATGCGGTCGCTTTCCAACCAAAACCCGGTTTCAATATTCGCAGCCGGTACCGTCAAATAATAATTCGTAATGTCTGGGCTGGTGAAGGCATTGTTTTCTCCGCCTACCAATTGCAGAGTTTCATCATAGCTGGGTATG
>JABFSO010000047.1 GCA_013140555.1 Cyclobacteriaceae bacterium
CCATAATCTGGTGATGATTTCGGTAAATCAAAATTGTTTCCATCCTCTTTACCAATGCCAATTTGCAAACTAGAGTAGCGATACAACTCAACGGAATAGTTTCCATAATCAATAGCTGCATTCAAGCCAGCATGTACAAACGGAATATGAAATCCTTCGAGGTAATTTTCGCAGTAAAGCGCCCAATGCGCATCGATCATATAATCTTTGGACAACTCCGGGCGAAATACGAATTCGTTCAACGGCATCCAACTTACCCGATCACTCATCTCTTTAAAGAAAACATCGGCACTGAATTTTTTACCGAGTGAAGTAAAAAGCAATTTTCCCCATTGGTACACGGGAAGGTTGATCAAGTCATCCGCTTCGGATGGAAAATTATTAACTTCCTTAAACTCGGGCATCGACAAAAATTTGCCATTCAGATTAAATCTTCGTCCATGGTATTTGCAGCGTAAGTCATTCACCTTGCAAGGTTTTTCGACAATCAAGTTTCCGCGATGTGTACACACATTGGGCATGCAATGAAGATTCCCTTCTTTATCTTTTGAGAGTAATAGCGGTTCATTCAAAAAATCTTCCAACAAATGAACGGGTGTTGCCCATCCGCTTTCTTTGACCTGATCGGTATTGCCGGCAAAATGCCATGTATGGCTGAATATCTTTTCTTTGGAATCTTTGAAGTGCTTGGTGTCGAGATAAAAGTCGGTAGAGATTGTCTTTGCTTCAGCAATATCAGGGTGTACGTCAAAGGTTGCCATGATCTATGGGTATTAGGTATTATTTGTCGAAATTAAGAATAATTGGAATGTAGATGTTATTTATAGCCATCGTGAGTACATAAAAAAAGTCGCCTGATTCAGGGTCCAACTTAGTATGTCGGTTAAATGACATCCTGATTGGCTCCATTTGATCTACTTGCTATACCAAAATGATTTATCGAACTTAGATCAACATCAAGTCGCCAATTTATACCCTCCAATCATGACAACCTCCACACGAATTATTTTTTGGTTAGCACGTATTGTGGCAGCCATCATTATGCTACAAACGCTGTATTTTAAGTTTACAGCAGCAGAGGAGTCGGTTTACATTTTCACCCAAGTGGGTATGGAACCCTGGGGGCGAATTGGAGTTGGAGTGATGGAGTTGCTTGCAGCGATTTTGATTCTCTTGCCTTCTACAGTTTGGTTGGGTGGTACTTTGGCTGCCGGATTAATGGGAGGCGCATTGATGATGCACCTGACTTTACTCGGTATCGAAGTGAAAGGAGATGGAGGCTATCTTTTCTTCTTGGCCTTGGTCGTTGCCATATGTTCTATAGTTGCTTTCTGGATCGACCGGAAAAATATTCCGGCACCAATCAAAAAATTTCTCCCATCATTTCTTCACTAACAACATCAGTTTCTCAACATCAGCAGAGAATTCAGGGTTTTGACCTAACTGATTTTTAATGTCTTTGAGGATGTAGTTTGGCAATATTTCATTTCGGGCAATTTTGGAACGCAAGTCTTTAAGCAGGTCAATAATATCCGATTTATTCTCCAAATTGGTAGCTGCTTCCGCTTTGGTGATAATGGCGTTTACCGCCATCATCTGTTCGCTTTCTTTTTCTGTAACAACCGGAATCTTAGGTTCATCTACTCTGCGCTCAGTTTTAAACTGCAAACAACTGTTGAAGCGGTCTACAATCAAATCAATGTCTTTTCGGCCCAGATCACCACTTTTAATTCGGTCGCTTACTTCTGGACATTCTGCCAGAAAATTAGAAAGGCTCTTTTTGAAAGTCAGGTTGGGCATTTCTAAACCTGACCCATCTTTCTTTAAAAAATAAAAGCCATCATAGGTTGATTGATTGGGCATTCGAAAACCATAAAGGCTAAGAAAGCCTTCTTTCATTAGCTTCATATAACGAAACCCATTATCGTACTTCACCGTGTGGTAAATACTACCTTCCATACGAATAATACGTATTTCCAAAGCAGAATAAGACTTCTTCTTATTTTCGATCACTACTTGAATCCGATCCAATTGATCATAGGTAAGAATTTTTACACGCCCCTTCAATGTATCGCCTTTGAGTGTAATGGCATAGTCTGATTGCCCGAAAGCTAGAGTGCTTGTAGTAACTAGTAAGAGGAGTAGGTTCAATTTCATTCTGTCAGTCTATCGTTTATTTTCAAACTATGGTATTTAACTATACTGTTTAATATAAAATCCCAAAGGGGAATAAAGCTTCAAATCAACGTTAACCCCTTACTTTTTTAGAGGTTTCCGCATCAAAGCTGCCTTTTTATTTCATGTTTTTATTTAAAAAAATAAAAGTCCTCAGCACTTAATTCCACAAATTGGATTTTGAGTGCTCAAGTTATGCAAGAAAAAATCACGACTCAATTAATCTTACAACCAAATTTTCTTCTGTTCGCCTTCTCAGCTAAGGTAACGTTAATGCTCATAAAATAAGGTAATAATTTTCTTTTTAGTTTAATAATTATTTAATATTGAACTATAACATCACTTAAATCAACCATCCATGAAAAAAATTCTACCATTCATCACAGCATTTTTGCTTTGCTCGGTAGCAGTATTTGCCCAAAACCGGGAGGTAACGGGCACTGTAACTGATGCCGACAGTGGCTCGCCTTTGCCGGGAGCTAACATCACCGTGAAAGGGACTTCAATTGGTACTGCCACAGATGTGGACGGCAAGTACAAATTAACAGTTCCTGCCAATGCCAGCACGTTGGTTGTCTCTTCTATTGGTTATGCAACACAAGAAATCGCCCTTGGCGTTTCTAATGTTGTAGACGTAAAACTAACTTCAAGCGCAAGCGAACTTGAAGAAGTTGTCATCTCAGTAGGTAGAGGTGCTCAGAGAACAATTATCGACAATCCAGTACCTGTTGATAATTTCACTTCGAAAGAATTGGCAACTACCGGCCAGTTTACTTTCGATAAGGCCTTACAATACCGTGTGCCTTCATTCAATACGGTGAATACACCAGTAAACGATGCGTCTACCTTATTAGACCCTTATGAAATCAGAAACCTGGGACCAAGCCGCACATTGATTTTGATTAACGGCAAAAGAAAAAACTTGAGTTCTTTACTATATGTACAGTTTGCTCCTGGTCGTGGTGAGACTGGTGCCGATCTTTCCGGTATCCCAACCGATGCAATCAAGCGCGTTGAAATTTTGCGCGATGGTGCCTCAGCTCAATACGGTTCTGATGCCATTGCAGGAGTAATGAACGTAATCTTAAAAGATAAATTTGAATACAGCTCGTTAAATGTAATCAGTGGAGTAACCAGCCAAGGTGATGGTGGAACTTACGGGTTGTCTTTTAATAGTGGCACCAACTTTGCGAAAAACGGTTTTATAAATTATACCGTAGGTTTCAATCAAACGGATAATGCAATTCGTTCAGGAACTATCGATCCACTATCGGAAATTGCAACTTTTGGAAGTTACTCCAGAACAACGGGAGACACACAGCAGCAAATTGAACAGAAGAATTACTTAGCAAACCCTAACATCGTAAACTTTTTAAAGGTTAACCCAACTGGTGGAAATATCAACGGAACAGGCGCAACAACGGCTGCCAAGTTTTCGATCAACTTAGGAATACCAATAAGCGAGAATACACAGTTTTATAGCAATGCAGCTTTTGTTGCTAAAAAGGTGTTAAGTAACGCAAACTATCGAACACCATATTGGAGAACAGACGCTGGCTTACTTCACGTTACAAATCCGGCTGGAATCAACTATAGTGGAGATAATACCTTAAATGGTGCAGGAGTTGAAATTTATAAAGGATATATGGGCTATATGCCAACATTTGAAGGTGATTTATCTGATTACAACGCCACTCTTGGTCTCAAGAATGAAAGCAATGGCTGGGCTACAGATGTTAGTTTGACAATCGGTGGCAACGAACAATTATATAGCGTTAATAATACTGTAAACAGAAGTCTTGGAGCTAAGAGCCCAACTTCGTTTAAACCAGGTGGGTTTAACTTTAATCATGTGGTTGGTAACATTGATATAAGCAAAGCAATAAGTAGTAAAATAAATGTGGCTTTTGGTTCAGAGGCTAGATCAGAAACATACAAAATTATTGCAGGTGATACTGCCTCTTATTCTGGAGAGGGTTCTAATTCTTTTCCCGGAATCAGAGCTGAAAATGCACGCACAAATAGTAGGTTTAACATTGGAGCATACGTTAATCTAACTTATGATATCACGGAGAACTTCTTAATTGAAGGAGCTGTACGTGCAGAAAAATACAGCGATTTTGGAAGTGCAACTGTTTGGAAACTATCCTCTCGCTTAAAACTTCTTGAGGACAAGATTGTGCTAAGAGGCTCTATTTCTACTGGCTTCCGGGCGCCAACATTGCACCAAATTTATGCGCAATCAACTCAAGCTTCATTTGCTGGTGGTACGATCGTTTTATCAGGACTCTTTAATAATATTAGTAAAGAAGCTTTCGCACTAGGAATCCCTCGAATGACACCAGAAAAGTCGGACAATATCACGTTAGGTTTTGGAATTACACCAACTCCCAATTTAAGCTTAACTGTAGACTATTATAATATCACCATCAGTGACCGAATCGTTTATAGTTCATCTATTTCAACAGATGACCGAAAATTGGCTGTACCTACAACCGAATTAGGAAGAATCTTAAAAGGTAGCAGTGTAGGTGTTGGAAACTTTGATTTGCAAAGCGTTCAGTTCTTTATCAATGGTATCAAAACACAGACTCAAGGCTTAGATGTGGTGGCTAGCTATAAGAACCTTGAATTAGGAACTGGCAAACTTGGTATCAATGTTGCCGGTAACTTTACATTGAGCAACGAAATAGTTGGTGCTCCTAACACACCTCCAATCATTGCTTCAGCAGGTGCATCTATTTTGAACGCACAAATAAGATCATTACTAACTGAAGGACGCCCGCAATACAAATTGATCGGTGGACTAGATTACAGTATTGGCAACTGGAACGTAGTACTAAACAATACTCTGTTTGGGCCAACTAAATTCCAAGATCTTGACAATGGCGGTCCACAAATGAATAACATCAAACAAGTCTTCTCTTCGGCAGTTGTTTCAGATTTGAATATCGGATATGCATTCTCCAAGAACATCTCCGCTTCATTTACGGTGAACAACCTATTCAATGTCTTACCTTCTTGGAAACTAGAGTTGACAGGTAGCCCAGCTGATCCAGATTATGCTGCAGCAAAAGCAACTCTTGAAGATGCAGTAGATAAACGTCTTCTTGAAGGGTTCCTCGCCTTCAGTGGTCGTTACAGAATCTTAGGCTATAACGGTTCTCAGTTTAGCCAATTAGGTACTACATTCATGGGTCAATTGACTTTCAAGTTTTAGTAGATTGTTTTGTTTTTATAAAAAATGGCTGCCAAATGGCAGCCATTTTTATTTTAGCCTATAATTAATTTATCTTCACTCGAATTTTAAATCCCCAATGGTCAATTACAATCCCAAAGTCTGGTTCTCGCAAGTGTTTCACGCTTATTCACGGGCCGTGATGCGCACATTAACACCCGTGCTCATCTTTATGACTGTATTTTCCACAGCTCTATGCTATGTGCTGTTGGATATCTTACGATTTCATGAGAGTGATTTTCACACTACTATTAGCATGCACTCGTTGCTTGGTATTGTATTGGGTCTCTTCCTAGTGTTTCGCACCAACTCCGCCTACGATCGGTGGTGGGAAGGACGAAAACTATGGGGCAGCTTCGTAAATAACACACGCAACCTATCATTAAAGCTGAATGCATTCCTTCAGCCGGATGATTCAGAAACTCGCCAATGGTTTGCTGCGATGATCCCCAATCTAGTGATGTCACTAAAAGAGCATTTACGACAAGGTGTGAAACAAGAATTCCTTGAATCACCCTATCCTGAATTTTTTCCTAATCTGAAAAAAGCCAAACACGCCCCCAATTTCATTTCGGCAGCTCTTTATCAAAAGGTGAACGATCTTTACAAAAAACAAACTATCTCTGGCGATCAACTTTTTATGGTCGACAAAGAGCTAAAGGAATTTTCTGATATCATTGGTGCCTGTGAGCGGATCAAAAACACGCCTATCCCCTACTCGTACACCATGTATATCAAGCAGTTTATTTTTATTTATATCATCACGCTTCCATTTGCCTTCGTCACCACCTCCGGCTACATCACTGTGCCAATCGTGGTGCTGATTACATTTGTTCTGCTTAGCGTTGAGTTGATTGCTGAAGAAATCGAAGATCCATTTGGTAGAGATATCAACGATTTGCCTACCGATGAACTCTCCGTTAAGATCAAAGCGAATGTGCGCGAAATATTGTTGAAAGACTAGCGAAACGCCAGCATGTAGATTGCATAAATAATAATCATCAGAATCATAACAGCATACATAACCAGATCTACGCGTACATAATCTTTGTATTGCTGATACATCTTTATTATAGCTTTCCACATAATAGTGCAAAAATAGCTATTTGTTTTCACCCACCACAAAGCTATTTTTACAGATAGCTATGCACATAATTTACGGCAGGCCATACTCGTTGACTGAACACTAATCCTTCTTGCACAATCCATGAGTTCATTTCATTCATCCGTTACCAAAAGCCTTTTGCTGGTAGCTGCTTGCCTTTTCATCATTCAAAGCAAAGCTCAAGAGACCGTAGTTAACGAAAACAACGCACCATCACTCAAATGGTACCAGCTTAACACGACACACTTCCGGATTTTGTATCCACTTGGTTACGAGCAGCAGGCGCAGCGCATGGCCAACACACTCGAATACATCCATACCCCTGAATCCAAAACTATGGGGGCAAGCCCGCGCAAAATTTCACTTATACTGCAAAACCAGACTTCCATTTCCAATGGCTTTGTTTCGATCACACCCCGCAGATCAGAGTTTTATGGGATGCCCTCACAGAATTATAACTTCACCGGCAACAACGATTGGCTCAACCTGTTGGCTACCCACGAGTATCGCCACATGGTGCAGTTTCAACATGCCACACGCGGCTTCAATCGACTGGTCTATTATGCCTTTGGAAATTACGGACTCTCTGCCATGTCATACCTCGGTGCACCGCAATGGTTTTGGGAAGGCGATGCCGTAGCCACCGAAACAGCTTTCACCAATAGCGGTCGCGGACGAATACCAAACTTTGACTTACTCTTTCGCACCAACCTGATGGAAGGACGCACCTTCAATTACCACAAGCAATACCTGCGATCCTACAAACACAACATTCCCGATCATTACAAACTCGGATACCACATGGTTTCTTACTTACGTAGAAAAACCAATAACCCCGAAGTGTGGGAAAATGTCACACGCAGATCATGGAATACTTCGTTTGTCCCATTTACATTTTCAGTAGCCTTGAAAAAAGAAACCAGACTTTATGTTAGAGACCTCTACAACGAAATGGCCGTTGATCTCAAAAAACAATGGCAAGCCCAATTAGATACAACACGAATTACACCCTTTGAAAAAGTCAACGCCCGAACTAGCAAAGCCTACACCGACTATCGCTTTCCGCAAGAAATGGAAGACGGTCGTATCATCGTTCAAAAATCCGGCATCGGTGATATCGAACAACTCGTCTTGTTAAACGGAAATCAGGAAACCACCATCTACACACAAGGAGTGGTAAACGATGCTGCTATGCTCAGCGCCACCAACAGCCGCATCGTGTGGAATGAATTTCGATTTGACCCACGCTGGCGTATGAAAACTTATTCTGCCATCGTAGGCTTCGACATGGGTAGCCAACTAAAACAAGTCATTGCCAAAAATGGCCGATATGCTTCGGCAGCAATTTCATCAGACGGTTACAAAGTAGCTACGGTTGAAACCTCCACTGATTATAAAACTAAATTAGTCGTGCTTGATTATCTCAGTGGCAATCGAGTAATGGAATTCAAAAATCCAGAAAATGATTTCATCTCCATGCCGCGCTGGACTGCTGATGGAAAACAAATTGTAGCTCTCAAAACCAATAAAAAAGGGAAAGCGCTGGTGTTGTTCACTCTTGCCACTCAAGAAGAAAAATTGTTAACCGAATACGCTGAAGAAAACATGGGCCATCCAGTGCCCTTCGGCAAATACATTCTCTACAACTCACCCGTCAGCGGCATCGATAACATCTACGCGTTGGATACTGAAACTGGAAAACGCTTTCAAATTACCTCCAGCAAATACGGCTCTTACAATCCAAGCCTCAGTCGTGATGGCAAAACCATCTACTACAATGAACAAGGAAAAGATGGAATGGATGTCGTAAAAATTAATTTCAATCCCAGTGAATGGAAAGGGTGGCACCAACGCAAACAACCAGATGCATTATTTGCCCACCTGGCCGCGCAAGAAGCATCACATAATTTTCTGGCCGGTGTTCCAGATAGTACCTACAAAGCCAAACGCTATTCACGCTTGAAAGGTATTGTTAATCCCTACACATGGGGAGCTTATGTGAACAATGATTTGACAAGCATCTTTGCTGGGATTACTTCAAGAGATTTGTTGAGCACAACCACCATTAGCGGAGGCTACCTGTATGATATAGCAGAACAAACCAGTGCATGGAAAGCCGCAATAAGCTTTCAGGCTTGGTATCCCATCATCGATTTCTCTTTTACACAAAGTGACCGGAGTGTTAATGAAGGTAACATTAAAACAGACATTTTTACGGGCACAAAACCAAACTATACCAAAACAACCAAAGTTCAGAACCTCACATTTAAATGGACAGAGAAAACCATGGAAGGTGGACTACGGATTCCACTCATCACCACTACTTCAAAGTTTATCAGCAATGTTAGTTTTGGCAACTCCGTAGGTGTTACTCAAGTAACCAATTTTTCAAATTCAATCAACAACGGCCGCATCTTCCCGGCCGTAACGGTCAACGATACCATCCGCAACTACTACTTCTTTTCCCATCGCATCAACAACGGAAACCTAATTTACAATCGCTTTACCTTTTCAGCTTATCGCCTTCTCAAACAAAGCAAACGCGATATCAACAGCAAGTGGGGTCAAGCTGTTTTTATGAATCTGTATGGAACACCCTATGGCGGAAATTATTCCGGCAATCAATTTTCAGTTTATAGCATCGCCTATTTTCCTTCCATTCTTTCATTATTGAACCCCGAGTTATTCAAACATCACTCGCTCTGGGGCTATGCCGCTTACCAAAGCACCCAGATCAATGCGGTGCGCTACGCCAATAAAGCCGGAACAGAAATCCAAGATAATGGTATCTACCAGTTCAATAACAAAATACCCCTACCACGCGGCCTCTCCGTATCTCGCTTCGCAAACTTTTATTCTTTCTCAGCCAACTACACCATGCCCGTGTGGTATCCCGATATCGCCATAGGACCTCTCCTGAATATTCAACGCGTTCGCCTCAACGGCTTCTTAGATTATGGATATGGTTCAACTCCGCAGTTTGGATTTTCCGACAACTACATCTCCACCGGTGCCGAAGTAAAATTCGATATCAACGTCATGCGTCTCCTGCCACAACTCGATATCGGCTTCCGTTACTCGTATGGCATCAAGCCATCTACTTCGCTAATCGAAATCCTTATCGGAACGTTCAACTTCTAATCCAAAAACCAATAAAATAATAAAACGATTTTGGGGCGTGGCGAGCCACCGGGCTGTCGGCAGTCGCCAGCCTTTGCCCAGCTTGCTCACCAGTAGCAAAGGCTGGGCTCCAACAATGCCTCCATCCCTCGCCCACGCCAGCACCACGTTCAAACCGTTGCATCCACTCTTTCCTTTTACCCAAAATTCAGACTTGAAAATCGCATAAATACGCCTATTTTTGATGTTCGAATCAGATTTACAAGCAACGAGATTTAACTACACAAAAGATATGGCAGAAATCGTACGCATGCCCAAAATGAGCGACACCATGACGGAAGGGGTGATTGCCAAATGGCACAAGAAAGTGGGAGACACCGTAAAGTCGGGCGAACTAATGGCCGAAATCGAAACCGATAAGGCTACCATGGACTATGAATCATTTAACACCGGCACCGTACTCTATCTGGGAGCCAAAGAGGGCGAACCCGTACAAATCAATGGGGTACTCGCTATTGTAGGCAACAAAGGCGAAGACTACTCTGCATTACTCGCAGGCGCTCAGTCGGCAGCCATTTCAGGCGGAGCCAAAGCCGAGCAACCCAAGCAAGAAGCAAAAACAGAAGCCGCTCCAGCCGCAGCAATCGATACTACCGGCATCAAAGCCGAAATTGCACTCATGCCTAAAATGAGTGATACCATGACCGAAGGCGTAATCGCAGCATGGCACAAAAAAGTGGGCGATCAAGTGAAGTCGGGCGAACTACTCGCAGAGATCGAAACCGATAAGGCTACGATGGACTATGAATCGTACAACACAGGCACTCTTTTATACATTGGCGCCAACGCCAAAGAAGCCGTAAAAATAAATGGCGTGTTGGCCATCATTGGCGAGAAAGGTGCCGACTGGCAAACGCTTTTAAAAGCACACGAACAAAAATCTTCTGGAGCAACTTCATCCGCTGCTGCTGCACCTAAAGTAGCAGCCGCACCGGCAGCCACTGCCAGCAATGGATCAACCGAATCATCCGCTAATGGCCGCGTAAAAGCATCGCCTCTGGCTAAAAAAATTGCAAAAGACTTAGGTTACGATATTTCAAAAATTTCCGGCTCTGGCGATCATGGCAGAATCACAAAGCAAGATGTAGAAAACTTTAAACCAGCCGCAGCCAGTGCACCGGCAGCATCCGCTAAATCAAGCAGCGCACCGGTAGTGTTGCCAACTGTAGTGGGTCAGGAAAGTTTCGAAGAAGTACCTGTTTCACAAATGCGCAAGACGATCGCCAAGCGATTGGCCGAAAGCAAATTCACCGCTCCACACTTCTACCTCACCATGGAAATCAACATGGACAAGGCCATTGAAGCACGCAAGAGCATGAATGAAATTGCTCCTGTAAAAATTTCGTTCAACGACATGGTGATCAAAGCCGTAGCCGCAGCACTTCGTCAAAATCCGGATGTAAACGTAAGTTGGTTAGGCGACAAAATGCGTAAGAACCACCACATCCACATTGGTGTGGCGGTAGCCGTGAAAGATGGATTGTTAGTTCCTGTTATTCGTTTTGCGGATAACAAATCTCTTTCACACATCGCAGTAGAAGTAAAAGACCTGGCTCAAAAAGCACACGATAAAAAATTACAACCTAGTGATTGGGAAGGAAGCACCTTCACCATTTCAAACTTGGGCATGTTTGGCATTGAAGATTTCACAGCCATCATCAATCCACCCGATGCGTGCATCTTGGCTGTGGGCGGAATCAAAGAAACAGCTATTGTGAAAAATGGCCAACTCGTTCCGGGCAATGTGATGAAAGTAACTCTTTCGTGCGATCATCGCGCGGTAGATGGCGCAGTCGGTGCCGCATTCCTCAAAACGCTTAAAGGACTGCTAGAAGATCCCGTAAGGATTTTGATTTAAGATTTTAGTCTTACAACAAATGAATACCGAAGAGCCTGTTGTATCCTATCAAAAGAAATTCATTTCAATTAAAGAATTTATTGAAATGGAGAACGAGGCTACTGAAAAACATGAATATTTTCAGGGCGAGGTATTCTCGATGGCTGGCGCGAGTGATAATCATAACGAGATATTTTCGAGTTTATTCAGTGAATTGAGTACGCAGCTAAAGGGTAAAACTTGCAGGCCCTATGGTAGCGATAAACGATTGTATATCCGCGAAAATACTTTACTCACTTATCCTGACATCTCTGTTTATTGCAATAAAAGTGCACCATTCGGCAAAGGCGAAATGACTTTTGTTGATCCCACCGTGCTGATAGAGATTTTATCCGAAAGCACGAAAAATTACGACCGCGGAGTCAAGTTCAGTTTGTATCGCGACATTCCGACTTTACTCGAATACATTCTAGTTGACTCTCAATCCATTCGAGTTGAGATTTTCCGGCTGAATGAATCGAAGCATTGGGAATTGGAAGAATATAAATCCTTGGATGAAAGCCTTTTTATTGCTGCTTTGAATGTCCGTATTTCTTTACGTGACGTATACCAATTTACTTCTTTAGTTAAATGACACCCATCCACGCCACCACCATTCTAGCAGTTCAACACAATGGCCAGGTAGCCATTGGTGGAGATGGACAGGCTACCATGGGCAACACCATCGCGAAAAGCAACGTAAAAAAAATACGCAAGCTGCAAGATGGTAAAGTGTTAACCGGATTTGCCGGCTCTACGGCCGATGCATTTACGTTGCTTGATCGATTTGATGAAAAGCTAAACGCTTATGGAGGCAACATGAAACGTGCTGCTATCGAACTTGCTAAAGATTGGCGCACCGATCGATTTCTTCGCAGACTGGAAGCGATGCTGATTGCTGTGAATAAAGATGAAATTCTGGTTTTGTCAGGCACAGGCGATGTACTGGAGCCGGATCATCAAGTGGCCGCCATTGGATCTGGAAGCATGTATGCACAATCTGCTGCACTGGCATTAAAAAAACATGCGCCTCATATGACAGCAGAAGAAATGGTGCGCGAAAGCCTCACCATAGCCGCGGATATCTGCATCTACACCAATCATAATTTGGTAATAGAGAAAATATGAAACCAAGACTTGGCCTGATCGCCAGTATCTTTCTTCTACTTTCCCTTCAAAGCATAGCACAAAGCGATAGCCTTACTGACAATGTTTTGACTACCAAAAAATTGCGGTACGGCATTTACAGAACCTTCAACGAATTCAAATCAAACTCTCCTGGTATTACATCGGGATTCAGTATTTCAATCGACTCCGGTGAGTTCATCCGCAGGAGACTACGAGACAAGAAAGGAAAAATCATTAGGCGAGTGTATGGATTCAGTGATGGTCTCAATATTTTTCTGAACGCCAAGGTTTATGATCAAACCAACTATTTTGTTCCAATTGTGGCTCTTAGCAAGATAACCTACTTCGAAGATTTCCGGGGGAAAGCAAATGCAATTGCCACACAAACAGACACTACTTCGGAGGGAATATTGAGAGCTCGTCTAATGGGTGGTTTTAATGGCGTAACGTATTCTTATACCCGTAGTAAGGATATAGCGTATCAGAATCCAGGATGGATTATCTACATGCCCGATGACGATGGACATGCGTATGTGTTATCCAAAGAAACGCTTACATCCATCTTGAAACAATACGATGTTAATTTACTAGCAGAATTTAATCGCGAAAAAGACCAGAATGACTTTGCTACTTTAATGAAATATCTGATTGAATTTAATCGGAAAAATTCCAATTGGTAAACTGCAATTAAATCTATTTCTGTTGCTCGTCCATTTTCTCAATCTCCTCTTCTGTCAGCTCATTGTGCTTGTCCTCCAACAAAATGACAATTGGCTTTAACGTTGGAGAATAGCTCAGCAAGATTTTCAAAATACCGACTGCAGGAACCGCCAAGATCATCCCGGTAATTCCCCATATCTTCCCTCCTACCAGTAACGCCAGAATAGCCGCCAAAGCATTCACACTAATCTTTGATCCGGTTACTTTCGGTGTGATAAAGTTTCCCTCTAAAAATTGTACAAATCCATGAACAGCCACGACACCAACGGCATACCAGATACTATCCTTCGTAACCAGTGCCAACAAAGTAGGTAATGCCGCACCAATGGTGATTCCTACATACGGAATCATCGTCAGCAGTCCGGATAAAAAACCAAAGAAGATAGCATGCTCAATTCCCAACAGAAGCAAACCAATACTATTTAGCACGGCAGCTATAATAGTAACGATGGTCAATCCTGAAATATAACCGCGCACTACTCCTTGTATCTCATCTTTCCATTTCAGATTAGAATCTGGCCAAATAGCCAATAGAAAATCTTTGAACCGCTCACGATACAACAGAAATAAAAAAATATAGATAGGAACCTGAATGAAGAAGTAGGCAAAGTAAGAGGTAGAAACCAACACACTTCCGAAATAAGATGAAAAATTCTTGAGTGCATCTTTCATCATCTGCATCTGCTCATGCGTATCGATATTAAACCAGGTGCTGATTTGATAACTGAACGAATTGATCAGCGTTAAAAATTTTCCTTCCAGGTCAGGAAGGCTTTCGGTTAAGCTGGCTAATTGTGCTACGACAAACCAAAACAAAAGACCCATCGCCAAAAAAGCAACCAACAGAACAAGTGTAATCGAAAAAATTCGCCCCGTACGCTTTTCAAATCGCCTGGCCAGCGGAAGTAACACCACCGAAAACAAAGCAGCAAAAGCAATCGGCATCACAATGTCTTTCATTAAGATGAGTGCTGTGATAACCAATGCAGTAACTACCAATGATTTGTAAATGCGATCTAAATTCATTTAGCTGTTTTTTAGTATAACAAGATACAACTTTTGTAAATATTCAATAGCCCATGCATGCTTAGGCATTTTCAATGGCTGCGAGAATTACAGCACACGCCTCGCGAATCTCAGTCTCGGTGATCGTAAGTGGTGGCGCAATTCGAAAACTATACGGATGCGATAAAAACCAGTAGCAGATTACGCCATGCTCCTTCGCATAGTGCACAATGCGATTCACACGCTCTTCGGAATCAAAATCAAAAGCAAACAGCAACCCAAACCTGCGTACTTCTTTTATTTTAGGATGCTTAATTAAACTCTCAATCAGTTTTCCTTTTGCCTCCACAGTGGTCAATAATTTTTCTTCTTCAATTACCTGCAATGTAGCTAAGGCCGATGCGCAACAAACCGGGTTCCCGCCAAATGTGGTGATATGCCCCAGCATAGGATTATGTGTAAATAATTGCAAGTTATCGTAAGACGAAACAAAAGCGCCTATCGGCAAACCTCCTCCAAAAGCTTTCGCGATGGTAAGGACATCGGGCACGATTCCAAAATGTTCAAACGCAAAAAGCTTTCCGGTGCGTCCCATGCCACATTGTATCTCATCCAAAATTAGTAATGCACCCACTTCAGTACATCGCGCACGCACAGCTTTCAAGTAAGCAATATCCGGCACACGCACTCCTGCATCTCCTTGGATGGTCTCCATAATCACACAGGCAGTGCGCTGAGTAATCGAATCAAGATCAGATAGTTTATTAAAATCAATGAATCTGATATCAGGTAACAAAGGTCTAAAAGCTCCTTTCTTTAATTCATTTCCAGAAACGCTCAGTGAGCCATGCGTGCTTCCATGATACGACTTTCTGCAAGAAATAATCTCGGTTCGCCCAGTTACACGTTTCGCTAATTTCAAAGCAGCTTCATTGGCTTCCGTACCCGAGTTGACGAAGTAGCAACAGTTCAATGTCGATGGTAGTAAACTTGTAAGCTTCGCAGCCAATAAATTTGATGGCGACTGGATGTACTCGCCATAAACCATCACATGCAAATGTTTATCAACTTGATCTTTAATAGCCTTTACAACATTAGGGTGGCGATGGCCAATGTTACTTACCCCAATGCCAGAAATCATGTCTAAGTATTTCTTTCCATCCGGACTAAAAAGATAAACGCCTTCCGCTTTTTCAACTGAAATCAAAAAAGGAAAAGGCGAAGTCGGTGCAAGTTTTGTCAGAAAAATGTCTTGGCTGAAATCCATTGGGTAAATCTACCACCCAATCATGGAAAAAGTAAATAGCCCTAAAAAAGAAAGCCCCGATGAGAAATCACCGAGGCTCCACACTAAACACCCTTATTTTTATTCAAATCTTACATGCACCAAATGCATGCAACCTGAACTTTTAGACAGCTTGTGAAATCATAATGCCTACTGCAATGATCGCCACTAAAATCATGATCTGTTGCATTCTTCCCTTGATGCTAATATTAGCTGGTCCATTCGCTCCCTGCATATTCCTCTGATTTAGTAGCACAAAGATGCATCGGCTACTTTTAAGAAAAGATTGAAAATAGTATCAAAACCTACATCAGTAGGAATCAAATAAAAACATGAAATGAGATTGAAGCGATCGACTTGAGGCTTCTTCCTATAAACTCTGAAGTTTTAAAAACTCAATTACTTCTTTACGCACATCCTCTGGAGAGGCCTGATCAAACTCAGCGGTTGCAATCGATTTAAATAAATCAGCCACCAAACCTTCCTTAAAGCTAAGTCGTGTGGCATACATCCCAGCAACTTCCAATTCAATGTCCTCACCTACATTATCCAA
>JABFSO010000411.1 GCA_013140555.1 Cyclobacteriaceae bacterium
CCTATTACAATGTATAGAATTGGTTGTTTCATAGTTTGATAGTTTATTTAGTTAAAGAACTTAAATCTACGTTTTAGTCGGTACACTTTATCAATCAATCGTCTCTTTCCAAGTAGCGGAGCAATTACCCCCACCATTACCATATCCGCCTATTTTACTCTTAATCATCCGCATATCTAAACTACATCTTCACCAAATTGCATCCTTCCGCCATACTAGCTCGGAAGTTAATTCCATCTCCTCTAAAAACAAAAAAAAGATTACACATTTCAAAGCATCAAAAATGTGTGCAATAGCAGCAAAGATAATAAGAGCACTAGTCTATCAAACTATTGATTAAGAAGACTTGCGCCAGATAGGAGGGGCAAACTAAGGTTAACGGTGTCAGTCCTTAGTAGCATACTAAGGACTGCAGTTTAGACTAACTCAAACTACCGATAGCTGGGGTCAACCACACCCCTTGAAAAAGTAAACCACACCTAATAAACAAGGTAAAAGAATAAATACTAGGTTGACTTGTCGGTTTAGTTTTTTAGTCAGTTTACCTGATTTTATTAGTCGTATTTTGAAAGGTAGATAAATCAAATAAAGAAGTCCACCGAAAAGCCCGATTCCAATAACCACTACAGATAGTAATATGATGTCTAAAGGGTCACTCATTTCCGTCTTAGTTGTTGTACGCAATATTACGCACTACATTACCATATCCGCCTATTTTACTCTTAATCATCCGCATATCTAAACTACATCTTCACCAAATTCTTTCTTCCCTCCATACCAGCTCGGAAGTTACTTCTTCTCCTCTAAAAACAAAAAAAGATTACACATTTCAATGCACCGAAAACCTGTTCAATAGGAGCAGAGATAGTAAGGGCACAAGTCTATCTAGCTATTGATTAGGAAGACTTGAGCCAGATTGAGAGACTTGCGTCAGATAGAGAAGTAATGTAGATGAACTTATGAGTTTTCATAATTCTTAGCGTTTTATCCAACAAGCGTTTTTTGTAAATTTATTATGAATGTTCGAAGACCAACTTTCATTACCGCGCATCCTATCAATAATGATTCCGTCAAAAGAATCTATATTTTTGCTAATCACACTATGATAAGACTCTGTCGTTCCATTTTTAAATGAAGACAAATAAATATCACTATGGTTCTGTATCAGATACTCAATAATCGAATGAGCGTCAAAAATACATCCTTGAGGGACATGTTGTGTAATAATATCTTGAAGTAACTCTTTCATTTGGTATTTGAATTTAATTATGGGTCTATCTTTTTATGGTCTATTTTAAAATAACTTAAGAGTCAGTCCTTAGCCGCAAACTAATGACAGCAGTTTTGACTAACATAAACTACCGATAGCTATGGGTTATTTATCCTCTTTGAGATAAACAAATCATCTTCAATTTTCAGCATTGTCAAAAACAACAATTTCAAATAGGTAAAGTATGCATATTCATGTTTTTCTATTTCGTGTGGGTTAGCTTGTGTTCCATGTAAATAACTATTTCTTAGATCTAAACCGTTTGTAAATTCACTTTTGTTTAAGAAATAATTGAAATATGATTGTTCCGTTTTTGAAAATAATGAACTTTCCAACAAGATAATATTTTCATTTTCCATTCTTAGTACCTCTGCTTGTAACTCCATTGGATAACGATAAAATGAAGCGAATTCATTTTCATGAAGGTCTTTAAAGATCCATAGTCTTTCAGGGTTTGTTATTTTGATAATATCGTTGACATCTACAAAAATAAATTCCTTTTCTATTAGGTATTGTAATTTAGGCTTTTGAAATTCTTCGTAATTACTAAATTTTACATCCTGTTGATTCGCGAGTAAATTAAAGAAAGTGTTGTATCCCTTATCTTTGAATGGCTCCACATATGCGAGAAGAGTCTGGTCAGAGAAAAACAGATCTGAACAGCCAAGCATTTCTTTATTATCTTGATTAAAATAAATGTATTTATTTTTATTTAGACTTGGAATGTCTTTTATCGCTGATGGCGCAGAGGAGATCTGCAAAAGTTCAAAATCAATTCTTCCATCTTCAACATATAGTTTGAATTGCTTTAAAATAGATTCTAATTCTGGTGCTAATATTCTAACTTTTTCAAAATATGAATTCGTTTCAGAAGGAATTAAAAAACGCGCATTGTCAGCGAAGTCATATAATTCTTGAAAAGCTGAAGTAAAAACGAAATTTATAATGCTTTCTAGTGAAATATTTGAATCGCTAAGAATTTTACTATATCCAAATATTTGACTTTGTGATATCATTTCAGTTAATGAAAACGAAGTTCCTGTTCTATATTCGTTTTGAGAATGAACGCCCATAATTCTTTCAAAAAGTCCCATCTGGCTTTTTCTAGTCACGAGGTTTATTCTATTTTGCAAATCCACGTACTCAAATAACACTTTAAAGTTTCTGAATAACGTATAAAAATCATTATACTGTTTGATAAAGTCTAAACTGTATGAATAATGTGCAATTAGATTTTCGTCAACAAAGCCGTCTTTTAGTTTAGTTGCATTTAATGGAAAACTAATTGAAACGCCATATTTCATACTATTTTGAGATAATATTTTTTCTGTTTCGGTTTTCAGTAAGCGTTTTGCTTTTAATCTTATTTTATCGGAAATTTTAAATTCGTTTCTGTTTCTGACGTTCTGAATTAGTTCAACATAATTAAGATTTACATCATTAGAGTCTAAATAATTTGAAATAATGTTTTCCTTATCAGTTATCGTAAGATTTTTAGGGATAAACTTGGGTCTTCCTTGAAAGTCATCTTGTACCTCATAAATTGAGAGTAATATTTCGGCTGATTGCGAATATGTCAATAAGAAGAATTTAATTTCATTGTCATAGTGGTCAACTAAGTTTTTGTGTGTAATGATTTCGTGTATTAAATGAGGTTCGTTTAAAAGAATATTTATAATGTTGGGAGCAGAAATGCGCTTAAAAACTCTTTGATTATTGATTAATTCCCAAAATGAATGAACATAATTTTGAAGGGTATTTTCATATAAACTTAATATGTTGTTGTCTCCAACCGAAGCCATAAACCGTCCAACGATCATGCCGTATTCGGTTGCTTTTGTTTTGAAGTTTGTAATATCGTCAGGAGACCAACTTTTCAAATACAAGTCATTATCGATGTATTTTTTTAAGTTGTATAATTCTAGTACTTCGTTAATGTCTGTGTAGGTTGATTTCGTCTCAGATCGTAAAATACTCTCACCATTTTGAAGATAATGTCCACCTGCCATATCTTGTTTAGAGTGAAATACTACTTTATTGAAGTCTGTGTTGCGCATTTTTTCTATTTTATTTCTGATGCGATTGTACTCATTGTAATTTCACTCATAATTTACCTCTATAGAGTAATTTATTTAATTAGTTCTGATACAGATTCGAACGCTTAAGTTGGTAACTTAGACTAGCTTACATCTTTATTTATGCTAATTAACTCTCCATTCAAACCAAATGTTAATATGAAGTCTTTGTAACGATAAGTTGCATTTGTATCTACATCTAATAATGAATATCTACCAACGTTTATCTTGGTGAACTGTTCCTCAGTTATTTTTTGACCATAATGACAAACCAAAAGCATCAAAAAATTAACTGTGCCTAGCTCTACTCTATGTAATTCTAAAAATTGATTATTAAATCCATGTGGCGTATTCGCAAAAGCTTCTGCTTGAATATTAATCTCATCCTGAACCATGCCAATCTTATTACCCCAGTATTTTTTGGCTACTTCTAAATAAGCGCCAAATAGTTCAGGGTTAATGTTTCTTATATGCTTCGCCCATTCATTCAAACCATCGGCTGTGCCCAAATCAACTAAAATTCCACCTGAGAAATAAAGATAAAGCCCAAGTCTTTCTGAGAAAACTATCCCTCCCTCATCTAAATCTGTCTTTAGTCCTAAGACTTTTTTAAGAAAGGCAAATGACATTGATTTGTTCTCAATACCCGTCCTCAATAAGCCTTCAGAAACGATGCTATCATATTCGGTCTGAATTTTATAGTCTCTTAAAAAAAATTTTAATTTCTTGTCTGAAATCTCTCTTACTGTCTTCTTTGTATATATAAATATTATGTTATCAGTAAATATTTCAAAAGCAACTTGTTGTATTTCAAATTCACTATTGAAGTCACCAAAATAAATATGTACATGATCAGGATGATAACCTAGATGTCTAGACATTCCATTAAATGATCCATCCTCCAAATTACCTGTGAACTCTCTAAAGCCATTCTTTTCCGGAATAAAAAAGCCACTAGATTCTCTTTTATTAAATAGATTAAACATAGCAATATAAATTTTCTTTAGTAAACCTTCGATTTGAAATCATTGACCAATCATAAATAACAAAGCAGCTCCAAAGTGTTTTATCGCATAACACCTAGGAATTATTCGGAGCAGTAAGAACTAAACACAACAGTTTAGACTAACACAAACTACTGATAGCTCATGGTCCGAACTATTTTTCTGACTGTTTACAACTATCAAATATGTCCCAAGCATTAATGTCAGGTGTCGGATAAATGAAGTCTTTGGTTATTCCATCTGCTGCCAGTTTTTCATTGATATGCTTCTCCAATTTCTTGTTAATGTTGAAACAACTACAGAAACTATAATTTTTAGCCTCATCATTTGTTTTACCTTTTTTGAAGGATTCGTCACCGACCAACTCTATTGGTTTAGAAGAATCAGAATTCCAAGTAAATACACCTGCTTGATTAAGTATGTTTTTACTATTGTTTAAGGAAAATAGTATTCCTGAATCTTTTTCTCTGTCGCTGAAATACGCAATTGGAACATTCATTAAGTATTCAATTTTAGTCATATGACTAATAAGGCCCGAACCATTTATCCTACTTCTGTCAAATACTTTTCTGCCTGCAAAATCCTTTTGCATTGCTTTCCTTTTTTCTTCGTCTCCATTTGAGAACTTGGTAATTAACTTTCGAAGCACGGGTTCTTCTACCGCTGCTAAACCCTTCTCAATTATTTTTCTAAGGCTACCACCTTCAAAGTACTTTTCTTTAAGGAAATAAACACTACAATAGTCGTCAATTTCTATTGTTCCTGGATTTGATTTTAATCCGTCCATAGCAAAGTATAAAGCATTTTGAAACTTGTATGTCCAGTCAAGCAAAGGAGTTGGGCAGCCGTGATGTTGAAGGTATCCTAAAATAGAAATAGGATTCTCCGTATCAATATGATTTGCTTTAAGTAGCTCTTTGATTTGCTGATTATATTTTTGGTTCCCCACTTCAACCAATTGCTCAACAAAGCGCTGGTAAGTTCCACCATTTTCAAAAAGCTTTTCTGTTATCCATTGCCTTTGTAGGCTACTATATAGTCGCCACTTGGCTTCCCTTTGACCTCTAAAAAGTGTATTTTCCTTTATTTTATACTCTTCATAAATCTTGTCAAACTGCTCTTCTGTGTCAATGTTACTTTGAACGAAGCTATTTGATTTTTGGAGAGTCGATTTATATTCAGATACATGTTCGGGATGAAAAAAAGGAGGAGTCGAATGTGAATGCAATATTCCGAGCATAAATGCATTCACTCTTGTGCTCACGGTGTCCGGGTCAACTTTACCATCTGCACCTGATTTCACATTTATTAAATCCTCTAGGAGTCCAGCGTCAAATATTTGCTCAACACCGCCATTATCGATGTATTCATTTGTCAGCTTGATTTTCAAGTCGAGATTTGATATTTCTCTTTTTGCCATTTAGTCTCTTATTTTCTGGTTAGTCGTCAAAAGGTCCGAATACTTGTCCGTGTAAATTGAGTCTTTAAAATTTGCAACATCTCTTTCCACGAAGCGAGTTAATCTTTTATAAATCCCGCACAATCTGTGGACTTCAGCAGTATCGCGCTTCCGGATTCTCGTCCTGTCACCGATTTAATAACCGGAACGAAGATAACACTTATGGCTTACACGTCACCGCGCTATTGCAGAAGCATTTTGTTGAGTGGCGTTACGGTCACACATTATGGTTTAATGATTTTAAAAATTGATTCAAATGGTTTCAGCACCGTCTCAAGTGTCTTTCCAATCTGCTTAACTGCCTCGTCTGGTTTCACGTCCGATTGATTTCTCCCAAATATCCTACTTGTCGGTGAAGTGAAAACTTTACTGATTGATTCAATAATGAACTCTGTAAATTTCTCTCTGTCCTCAGGCTTTCCTTTTGCAACCAATTTTTCAACCAACTCTTGATATGGGATTAGGGAAATTGAAATGTTAGACTTAAACGCATATTCTTCCTCCAGTTTTCTTTCGCGGGTGTACTGTGTTGAGCAAAACACAATAGCATAAATCAATGGTAATGACATTGATAGTTTCAAATAGAATGCTACGTTGAAGTTTGTTGTTGTAAACGCAATTACGGCCGTCAACCCAATACTAAGAGCGATTACACCAGACAAAGCCCAAAGCCAAAAGTTCCTAGACTTTCTTAGATTCCCTTGTCTAGTCTGGAACGAATGAAATAGCGAAAAACCAGTTGCCTTTTCTAACTGGTCTTTAATTTGGTCTTCTAGTCTTTTTAGTTCTGTTACCAAGTCGTCTGTCTGCTTCTTATTCTCTGCAACACTGGTCTTTGCTTGTCCGGAAGTTGTATCAATGTCCTTTTTGTAATTGTCTATTGCACTGAAAAATTCTCGAATTTTTGCCTCAAGAGTAACTATCTCCGCATTGTTAGCCACTGAATTTGATAGAAGCTGAGAAGCTGTAATGTCATTCTGTTGAATAGTTGTAAGATGTGCTACTGCTTTTTGTGCCGCATCAACAGCCTTGTCTAATTCTCCCTTGATTGAATCATTATTTGTCAGCGAGCTGGCAAGTAGTGACTGTACGTCAGTTGATGATTTTTGAATTTCTCCAAGGAGTTTTTCAAGTTCGCCTTTCAATTGAACTCCACTATCAAGCTCCTTTCTAAGTTGTTTTATTTTAACTTCTTGGTCTTTCAACTGATTCATTTTAGTAGTGTAACCAAGAACTTCGCCTGATAGGTTTTGAACACCGAATCTCCAAATGTCGGTGTATAACTGTTCGATTGCGTTCACTAGGTTCACTACTTGGTCTGTACCCGAAACTAAGGTGCTTTGAAAACTCACAACGTTCTCAAAGTCCTGAAGAATTGTCCTTTGAACTGTCAGTGGAAACTGAGTCAGTTTATTTTTCCCAATTGCATCTTTAATAATGTCGCGTGATTGATTTAAGTTGATAAACGACTCGTTAAGGGTTACATCACCTCTATTTGGGTCGAAACCAAATTCCTCACACTTTTTAATTACACCGTTCTGTGAGTCATCCGTAATTGTATTTAGAATCTCAAGAAGTCGTATAACTATTTCCATGGTCTAATCTTTTTTTAGCAATAACACACAACTACTGTATTAACGCAATCATGGCACATATACACCTAATTCCGGTGTATACCTGTCATTGGAACATCTTATCACCTCACCAAATCTCACCAATCCCCCTCACACCTCCAAAAAAAACCTTGTCGTAAAATCTCTACAAAACCGTGTAGAGATTTCATGACAAGAAAGTCGTGGATTTTGTTATCTTTCCGCAAGAGCTCGATTGGAGTAGTGAGATTTGAGAGGTTCAGTGTTTTGAGAAGAGAGTGTTTTGGCGATAGTTATTGGTCATTCGTGAATGACTCCGGTTATCAGTTTTCAGTTGCTTGGTCGCTTGTTTTTAGGCTACACCCAACAAGCTAGTAGGAATACAAAATTTTCCGCACCCTTACAAATAATTAGCAGTTAATATCTTCAACGATGGAGAAAATATCTTCAACGATGAAGAAAATATCTTCAATGATGAAGAAAATATCTTCAACGATGAAGAAAATATCTTCAACGATGGAGAAAATATCTTCAACGATGGAGAAAATATCTTCAACGATGAAGAAAATATCTTCAACGATGGAGAAATTATCTTCAACGGGTGAGAAAATATCTGTGATGGTGGAGAAATGATCTTCAGCGATGAAGCTAAACTCAGCAATGGCCGGTATCTATAGGCTGCGTGAGATATAAAACAAGAAGGAGCTGAGATGCGATCGCATCTGCGTAGGGAAATGGAAATGAAAAGAGATGATCCATTGCGCTGAGCCGGTGTGGCCAACAAAAAGCAATGCCCGGGCATCTCCTGGAGACACCCGGGCATTCTAGTACAGGCACTGCCTAGTTGCTTATGCTGCCTGATTGTTGCTGTCGGAAGGTTTCTGTTTCGAAGTTGTTTTGCTTTGCTTCTTAAAGCGCTTGCTCAACTCCTCCGACACGCTCTTCAAACCGGGTGTGGTTTTAGAGGCTGAGCGCACGAGTTCGTACACAGTGAGGCTGGCGTTCATGGCCTCACTGCCCACGGCCATGTAGGTACTGTTGATTTTCTCGTTCAGTGAGTTGATCAACAATTTCGCCTCACCGAGCGCTTTGAAGAGCGCGGTGTCTTTACCGTATTCTACCCGGTCGAACACCGGAGGTAAAATAGAGGCAAAGTTCTCCGCAGCAGTGTGCGCCTCTTGCACAAAGTCTACGCTCTTGGGCCCCAGTTTGGTCAGTGCCCTGCGCTCGTCCTTGCTGAGCGAAATCAGATAGGGCATCTGATTGTCGATGGCAATGATGGCCGCTTTTACGGCATCAAGCTCGGCTTGGGACATGGTTGCGGAAATCGAAGTTCTGTTCATACAATTGGTGGCTGAGGGATGTAAGTTCAGCCGCAAAAACATTTCCAAATCGCGTGCCAAACTAAAAACCTTGAAATTGATGGTAATTTCCGCGTTTTTAAAAATCAAGAATTGAAGATTAACGAAATAAAACGAAATCACTAACGATATATAACGAAAAATGTCAATTAAGACGACCTTATTCGTTTTAAAACGAAAGACTGTTGATATAGAAATAAAACCGATTAATATGGATTAAGTAGCGAACGTTAAATAAGACGAGAGATGTGAGTATTGAGATAGGAGAGAGGGTGTGATAGTATGAAACGATGCGGGTAGTTGCTGCGCCCATGTTGGTGTTCTTCACCAAGATGCAAACGGAACTTATCATTTGCCGATTGCCATGCGCTGTAGTTAATAGAGTAGCGCTGCTTAAAGGTGTCTGATGACATGGTGCTTGCGCGTAAAGCCGTCTTGACACCGTGCACGTTTCGCAACACATCACCAAACCTCATCACGTCCCCCTCTCTTATGGAGAGGGGTAAATCCAAACGTTTCGCTACACTAAGCGTGTCGGGGTGAGGTAATACAACAAATCGCAACTCAGACATTTATTTTAGAGTGCGAAGGGAAATATGGGTAAGAGTGTATAGTAATATGAAACGATGCGGGTAGTTGTTCGAAATCAGCACAGATAAATCACTTCGACAAGAGATTCTGCGGCAAACTTAAGCATGTGGATATTTTTATGAATTGGCATGCAGTTTGCCGGTCCCTTGCAAGAGATTTGCGGTAAACCTAAGTCTATAGTGTGCCAGTCCCTTGCAGGAGACTTTGTAATGACAGATGTCCAGTTCTTTCAAAAAAAGTTCAATACCCAATCAGCCATAGCCATCCATAGGTCTGACTTGGCTGCATAGTCACGTAGGGCGTGAACAAAAATCAGCCAAAACCCTCCCCACAAATAGACAGGGTGGATCTTTCGTTCTACCGCCCAATCAAAAACAAGTGCTAAGTATAAAGTGATTTCCATAATCAATAAAGCTAGCAGCGTATCCACTACTTCGTTGTTAGTCCACCAGGTAAAGAGAGAAAATGTGCGTACCGTGGCGGCAGGCAATATGGAAAGTGTTGTTAGAACGATGTACCGTTTATGTGCTTCGGGGGTTTTTACACTTCGCAGAGCGAGGGCAGCAAAAGTGGCAAATAGAATCATATCCGTGATGGGCATGAATAAAAATTCTTTTGCGGCTTGTTCCTCACCGAGGCTTATCTTGATATGAGAAGCGGAGATGCCAATATACAGTCCAAACAAAGTCATAATACCAGCCAACACAAAACCTAATACACCAATCCGTTTGTGCCATTGAAATTGCTTCATCTGAACCAGAAAAGGCTGCACCGTGCTGATCACCAACCACATCATGAAGATAGCTCCATGCACATGAAGGATTTTCCTTTTACTAAAAGTTCCGCTCAAAACGGGAGCCAAATAGGTTCGGGAAAAACCGATGTGAACGATCACAATGGCAGCTATACCCAACAGAACATAAAAATAGCGTTTTATAAATCTAGTCATGATACAATGTATTTCGTTACCTCTCCGCAGAGTCGCGCCTCGTACTTTGCGTTAACCCTAAACTTTGCGGCAATTCTATAAGATATTTGTTTGTGTAAAATGATAGCATGTTGACATATTTATGGATTGGCACACAGTGTGCCGCAAAGTCCCGAGGCTGAGAATCTGCGGAGAAATAAGGGCGAGAATATTTTTATTGACACTTGCTTTCATATTTTAAAGAGCAAAAGTTGTTTTGTTTTATTTGAAGTGATAATCGTATTTGGTGTATACTGTTGTTTTATCCTTGCTAGTATGATGCAATAATACAGGCCTTTACGGTTGTCTGATGTGCCGAAATTCTCAAAAATAAAAACGGATGCTTTTTGTATAATAGATCTGATGTATTTCACCTCTAATTTCTCTACAGAGTGCCTTGCAAGAGAATCTGCGAAGAAATAAAACGAGAGATGTGAGTATTGAGATAAGAGAGAGGGTGTGGTGGTATGAACCTATTCTGGTACTTGTTCGAAATCAGCACAGATAAATCACTTCGACAAGAGATTCTGACTGACGGCAAATAACACCAGCCCCACGGTGTTGCGCGAGCCGGTTTTTTGTAGCAGATTGTTTCGATGTCCGTCTACAGTTTTAGGACTGATGAAAAGTTTTTCGGCAATTTCTTCGGTGGTGTTCTGCTGGCAAATCAATTGCAAGATTTCAATTTCACGCTTGGTTAAATTGAGCGCGGCCGATAGGGCTTTCGGTTTACTTCTTTTACCCAAATTACTTTGAATGGCTTTCAGCGCTGTTTCATTAATGTAGGTGCCCTTTACATGCACCGATTGAATGGCATCATACACTTCGTGCGGATCGCAATCTTTTACGAGGTAGCCGGCAGCACCGTGCTGAATTAGTTGCGCAATCAGGTTGTCATCATTATGCACCGATAAGATCAACACGCGGATATCCGGAAATTGTGAACAGATATCATCTGTTAACTGCAACCCATTGTATTCTTTTTTCCCATTGGGTGGTAGTGAAAGATCTACGAGCAGAATGTGTGGTAAGTCTTTGCCGGCACTCAGTTTTTCTATAACGGAATAGCCATCGGCTGATTCAAATACCACTTCAATATCTTTTTGATAGGATAATATAGCCTTGAGTCCTTGCCGGAATAAAAGTTGATCTTCTACTAAGCCAACTCGTATCTTTTCTTCTGACATGTTTGTAAGTTATGATAGCTTGTTGAACGTCAGCGGCACTTTGATGAAGGCAACCATACCAGCGATGGTGTCATTTTGAATAGTCATGGTGCCACGAAGGGTGTTGATTCGCGCCTGCATGTTTTTAAAACCAATGCCGTCTGATTGATAATTTTCCGGAAGGCCCTTTCCATCATCCCGATAGGTAAGACTTAATACATCTTCCAATGGATCGATTTGCAAATGGATGTGCTTCGCTTCGGCATGTTTTAAGGTGTTGTTGATTAACTCCATGCATATCCGGTACAAGCCCAATTCAATCGAAGCAGGCCACCGTTGTTGGTCGTCTACGAAATGAAAGTGGATGCGCACATCTTTGATGTCTTCAATCTTTTTGATGACATCTTGTAATGTTTTCACCATACCAAACATTTCCAACTGATAAGGCATCAATTCATGGCTGATTCTGCGCATCGAGTCGATGGCAATTTCAGACATACTACGAATGCTTTGAAGAGCCGTTTTGTTTTCGCCACTTAACTCTTGCTCTAGCTGTACCATGCGCATGCGCGAGATCGAAAGGGTAGCTCCCAGTTCATCATGCAGGTTGGCAGCTATTTTCTTTTTCTCCTCTTCCTGAGCGGCAATAATAGAGGTAAGCAAGTCTTGTTGATGAATGCTGTTGAGCTCTTCGTTCTTGAGCATCTGGCGATACAGATTCTTCTGAAAGTTTTGGTTGAGTATAGTTACACCCAAAGCGATAACAAACACAATTCCGGCAAATGTCAGAAGCGTGTAAAGAAAATTTAATTCGTTGGCTTGTGCCATAGCCCTACAAAGAAACAACAATACATGATCATAGAAAAGAAACTATGGATAACCCAGGCGTACAAACTGGATTCTTTCGAAAACAGGTGTGTAATCATGTCTCCGAAATAAAAGATAAGCAGGCTGGAGGAGTAATAAATGAATAATCCGGAGTTGATCCAGTTCAGGCTTTTGACGAGGTTGATGCGATTCTTTTTCACGATGTCGTTGAGCATGATCGTGTAGGTGGAAAGAGAAAAGATGATGATGAGAATGGACTCTAATGAAAGCGCATACGAGTTGAACGTATAAATATCCTGAATAAACAGGGAGTTAGTGATGGTGAACAACAAGAAGAATACAACAATGGCGATGATAATTTTTCGGTTGATGAAGCCTTTCAGTACTTCATCATAAAAGAGCGCTAAAAAACAAAAGCCCCCTGCAACATATAAGTGCAGGAAGGGCATATTGTTGATGCTTTGCAACCAAAAAATGCGAGAGCACAACTCGATTGCGGCTGAAAAGAAAATGAACCAGGTAAAGATGCGCAGCTCTTTCGGTAATTTTCGATAGACGTAAATAGAATAGATGGTAACTATTAATAGAGGAATAAAAGCAAACTTGATCAGAATGAAGGATATTTCCATTTACAATTGGCTACTGGTTAAGGGGGCTGCCGTTCGGGCAGGTGTTGGGGCAAGGTGCTGTAAAATCAAGCACATAGCTTCCATTGGAGAGTTGCAATTTAGCATCTTCGGCTAAGCCATGCTTATGAGGACCTTTTAATATCACATCTTGTCCGGCTTCCCCATTCTTAATGGAGGCACCTTGTACAGGCGTAAAGAACAGACGGAAATGATCGTTTTGGTCCATCCCTAAATAGATTCTGGCATGGGTATATTTTACTTTCGTGTTTTCAGGAAGCCCGAGTGCTTCTAACAGATCAACTGCACGAACGGTAAATGCTTTAAATGGAATAGTGTCTTTCAAACTCGCTTTCGCGATGGAGTCGTATCGGTTTACGTATTGAATAGCTGAATCTAAATCAAGTGCATATTCAGCTATTTGATTGCCGTCATTAAGCAATTCAACTTCTTCTTTTTCTTTGGGAGAGCAAGCAAACAATAGGGCAACGGATAAGATGGTAAGTAAATTCTTTTTCATAAGAGAAATTGGTTTTACCACAAGGATAATACGAATTAATCGAATAAATATAGTGCCTTGATCTAAATCCTGCAAAACCAAATACAAATACGGGTTGCAAAGTCAAAAACAGGTATAAATACCTGCTTTTAAGTTCGGATAAAAACCAGCATGTTTTTAATGGTTAACCACTTCAAATTTGTTGAACCAAGGCAGGTAACGAACAGCTCACAAGGTACCTATGATTTATCAGGCATTGCATACAGTAACAACCGAATTGAATAATTACCTGATGGGGCGATTCAAAATGGGCGGACAACAAGCGGCCATCCTCAATGCGATTGTAAATCAAGATGGAACCGTAGCCGAGCATAGTTTAAATAAAATAGTGCTATCTTTAATTAATCTGGAACACGAAACGACCATGGCTTTCAATCCGATCTATTTCCAGAATAGTGAAAAGACACATACACAAAAGGCTGAAAACCTTCCCTACAATTTCAACTTGGATGTATTGCTAACGGCCGTATTTGAGGCACCTAACTATGACGAGGGCCTGAAGTTTCTGTCGGAAGCCATTTATTTCTTTCAAGCTAAAAATGCTTTTACGGTCGCGAATACGCCCCAGTTAGATCCCCATATTCAAGAACTGAGTTTTGAATTGATCAAATTGAGTTATCACCAAGAGCATAGTTTATGGGGTGCCATTGGGGCGAAGTATATGCCTTCTGTTTTATTTAAAATACGCATGCTTTCATTTCAAAGTACGGATCTGATGGAAGTGCCACAGATAGCCCGCATTGCCCCCGCACGAGATAGAAACTCAATAGCCGATCTTAATCCACTTACTAAAAAATAATTGATTAACTATGATTACCAATTTAGCTACACCGGGCGTTTACATTGATGAAGTAAATGCTTTCCCCAATTCTGTGGTTCAAGTAGCCACAGCTGTTCCAGCGTTCATCGGCTATACGCCATTTGCCTCGTATGAAGGTAAATCGTATCAGATGAAGCCGGTGCGTATCACTTCCTTTCAGGATTTCACCGCCTTCTTTGTCAATCCTGCCAAAGCGAAACAATATTCACCTTCTTACTATCTCAGCAAAGTAAAGAAGGCACCGGCCTCCGGAAAGTCGTACGAGTTTAATGGAGACACTTATACCGTAGAGCCCGATCCCGGCACGATCTATTATCTCTACAACAGTGTGAAGATGTTCTTCCAAAATGGAGGTGGTGTGGCTTACATTGTTTCACTAGGACCTTATGGCGCGGCTACCAATTCACCAATCAATCCCGGAGATGAGATTACGAATATGAATGTGAAGTTGGCCGACTTTCAATCTGCTTTGCAGGTATTGAAAAAGGTGGACGAAGTTACCATGTACATAGCACCAGAGTCAACGCTGCTGGCCGATGGTGATTACTCTACCTTGTTGCAAAGTATGCTGTTGCAAAGCAGCACCATGCAAACATCGATGTCTATTTTTGATGTGAAAGGTGGTCGCGAGCCCGATCCTCAATTATGGCTCGAAGACATTACTAATTTCAGAAACTGGACGGGCAACAATGGTTTAAAATATGGTGCGGCCTATTATCCGTATTTGAAAACCACCGTAGTGCCCATCGATCAGGTAGATTACACCAATATTAATGGGGGCGATGTATCGGTACTGATGGATGTTTTAAATCCTGCTTCCAATCCCAATCCGCCACCATCATCAACTCCATCAAGAGCGGTAATTCATTAACCGTTACGCAGAATAATCAGGCCCTGATGATGGCCAGTAAAACATATACCCAGTTGCTCAGCATAATCCAAGAGCAAATCAATACCATTCCTCCGAGTGGTGTCATTGCTGGTGTATTTAGTTTGGTTGACTCACAACGTGGCGTATGGGTAGCTCCGGCCAATGTGTCGCCAGTGGGTGTAACCGATCTTACCATTCAATTGGATGATGAAGATCAGCAAGGATTGAATGTAGATGCCGTGAGTGGTAAGTCCATTAATGCATTCCGCTTTTTTAACGGACAAGGCGTGTTGGTATGGGGCGCACGAACATTGGATGGCAATAGCCAGGATTGGCGCTACATCAATGTGCGCAGAACGGTAACCATGATTGAGCAATCAGCCAAAGATGCTTTGCGTGCCTATGTTTTTGCACCAAACGATTCCAACACATGGGTAACCATTAAGAGTATGTTGGAGAATTTCCTCACCAATGTTTGGAAAGAAGGAGCCTTGCAAGGTGCATCGGCAGACGATGCCTTTAGTGTGCAGATTGGCTTGGGCGTAACGATGAATGCGCAAGATATTTTAGAAGGATACCTGCGAACCACCATTCTTATTGCAGTAACACACCCGGCTGAATTCATCGTATTGACGGTGGAACAACAACTGGCAAAATCCTAACACAACTCATTACAACGATTCACCACAAATAAAAAATTACGATTATGGCAAATAATGGAACATCTCAAGGCGCACCGTGGCCAATGCCCAAGTTCAGGTTCTCTGTGGATTGGGGCAATGTGCAAACCAATATCTCTTTTCAGGAAGTATCCGGCTTAGATGCAGAAACTCAAATCATCGAATACCGCGATTCCAATAGCCCCATCTTTTCTACCGTAAAAATGCCCGGCATTGCGAAGTACGGAAACGTAACGATGAAGCGCGGCATCTTTGCAAATGACAACTTATTCTGGAAATGGTATAGCCAGATTAAGATGAACACCATTCAGCGACAAACGGTGGTGATCAAATTGCTCGATCAAACGGGAGCCACTGTGGTTACC
>JABFSO010000030.1 GCA_013140555.1 Cyclobacteriaceae bacterium
TTTAAATACATAAGCATTTGCAACACCAAATACCCAGTTGGTTTCGGTAGATAGAGCTACTAAGGGGAAAACCAAAAACTTGTTTTTGTAGCCAGGTTTAACGGAGTCCTTCTTCGTAAAAAAATTAGGCTCTTGTGCAAAATTTGGTTCCTGACTTTGGCCATAGCATGCTGCGCTCAGTGCTGATAAAACGACCAGCAAACAAAAAATACGAGATGCGAAACTCATGATTACAAAGCCAATAGACGCCAAATTAAACGTTAAAAGTAGTCTTTTTTTTCGAAGTGAGGGGGGTGTAAACGAAGAAAGCCACCCAAGTTGGGTGGCTTTCTTCGTTATGTATTTGTTACTTGTATAATCAATGGCCTTTTTCCTTGAACTTTTTGATTTGGTTACGCAAAGCTTCGGTAGCTAAATCAGTAGCTGCTTCAAAAGAACGAGCCTGTTCTTTTGCGAACAACTGGCTGCCCGGCACCTTCACGCGAATTTCTACGGTTTTATTTTCTACGCCTTCATTGTTGATGCGCAAGAATACTTCACCATCAACCACACGATCATAAAACGTCTCAAGTTTATCTACTTTCTTCTGAATAAAGTCAATCAATTTGGTGTCGGCATCAAAGTGGATGGAGTGAACTTGTAATTTCATAACACATTAAATTTAAAAGTTGAACATATTACTAATACTAAAAAATCATGCTTTTGGATGCGCCTGCTCGAATACTTTTTTTAATTTATCCATCGAGTTGTGCGTATATACTTGTGTTGCGGCCAGGCTACTGTGGCCCAACAAATCTTTCACTGCATTAATCTCCGCTCCTTTGTTGAGCAAATGCGTAGCGTAGGTGTGCCGTAGTACGTGCGGGCTTTTCTTTTCCACACTGGTAAACAACTTCATGTATTTCTTCACTACGCGATTCACCAACATAGGATAAAGAGGTTCACCTGTATCTGTAACGAATAATAACCCATGATCGTGCAGAGCTATTTCTTTATTCCGAATGCGGATATAGTTGGTGATGAGTGAAGCCAGATGAGACGTGAAAGGTATCACACGCTCTTTGTTTCGTTTTCCCAGCACACGCAAGGTGCGGTCGCTGATGTTAATTCTATTTTCTTTCAGGTTGATTAACTCCGACAAGCGCATGCCGGTGCCATAAAATAATTCTAGAATCAATTGATCGCGTTGTCCCTCATGGTCAGGCGTGAAAACAACATTATCCAAAAGTTTTACGGTATCACTCTCATTGACAAAGTGCGGTAGTTTCTTGGGCGACTTCAGCACCTTAATTTTTTGCATAGGGTCTTTTTCAATCAAACCCTGGCGCATCAAAAATTTATAGTACGACCGCAAGCACGCAATCTTTCGGTTGACGGATGTAGCTCCGATCTTGTTTTCTACTAACTGTACAATCCAAGAGCGCACCAAGCCATAATTAGCTTCCTGAGCTTTGATGCCATCATATTGTTCAGTTAAAAAGCGCTCAAATTGAGTAAGATCGGTTTCATAAGAAATAACCGTTTGGGGGCTATACCTTTTTTCGAATTGGAGGTATTTTAAAAATGACTCTACCATTTACACAAGCCCAAACAAACCCGCTCTGTTGAGTCGAATATAAAAAAAATCCCCCTGCCATCCACGATAGCAAGGGGATTGTTTACAAAATGTAGATTAAATGTTAGTAATTATCCTTAGCGTACATCTTTTGAACGTACGAAGCATGGATAACTTCACTTCTTCTTTTCACAGAAGGCTTAGTGAAAGATGTTCTGGAGCGCAAAGCCTTTAAAACTCCGGTCTTTTCGAACTTCTTTTTGAAACGCTTCAAAGCCTTATCGATTGATTCGTTTTCTTTTATGTTGATAATCAGCATCTCTGTTTTTGTTTGGGCTGCAAATATAGCCTAACAGGCTTTAAATTCGCAAGCATTATTTTAAAATAGATCGCGAAATTACCAATTTCTGAATCTCTGAGGTTCCCTCGCCAATGGTACATAGCTTGGCATCGCGATAATACTTCTCGGCTGGAAAGTCTTTGGTATAGCCATATCCGCCAAAAATCTGCACGCCTTCGTTGGCTACCTCCACCGCTATCTCTGAAGCATATAGTTTAGCCATAGCCGATTCTTTGTTCACACTTTTACCTCTGTTTTTCAAGTCGGCAGCCCGATATGTGAGGAGTTTTGCAGCTTCTACTTTTGTCGCCATATCGGCCAATTTGAACGAAATTCCCTGAAAATTGGCAATTGGCTGGTTGAATTGGTGACGCTCTTTTGAATACTTTAAAGCAGCTTCATATGCTCCTTCGGCTATTCCTAAACTGAGCGCAGCAATGGATATTCGTCCGCCATCTAAAACCTTCAACGACTGCACAAAACCATCACCTTCTTTGCCAATCATCTGACTTTTATGAATGCGGCAATCCGAAAAGATCATTTCAGCCGTTTCTGAGGCTCTCATCCCTAATTTATTTTCCTTTTTTCCGGCTGTAAATCCGGGTGTTCCTCGCTCTACAATAAAAGCAGTCATGCCGTGGGAGTCGCCTACCACACCTGTGCGGGCTATCACCACCGCCACATCGCCTGATTTGCCGTGGGTAATGAAGTTTTTAGCGCCATTGAGCACATAATAATCGCCATCTTTTATAGCTACCGTGCGCATATTTCCAGCATCTGAGCCGGTGTTGGGCTCAGTAAGGCCCCAGGCGCCCAGCCATTCGCAGGTTGCTAACTTGGGTAAGTATTTGCGTTTCTGTTCTTCAGATGCGAATTGAAGAATGTGGCCGGTGCATAATGAATTATGTGCCGCCATCGATAAACCTATCGAACCATCAATTTTAGATAATTCGACAATGGCTGTCACATATTCGTGATAGCCGAAGCCGGAACCACCATATTCTGTCGGAACCAAAACGCCCATCAAACCAAGCTCTCCCAGCTTTTTAAATAAATCCAACGGAAAATGTTGCGCTTCGTCCCAATCCATTCGGTTGGACACCATTTCACGCTTGCCAAAATCCCGAATCATATCGGCAATCATCTTTTGATTTTCCGATTCTGTAAAGTCAATACCCACTTTCGGCTCTGTCATTACTTCCATCTTGTTTGAATTTAATTTTTGGAACGACAAAATTAGTGTTAGTTATAGAATATCCAAACGACTGTTAGTTTGTTTTACTAAAACGGTTATTTTAAGCGCCCATTAGCGCCAGAAAGTCTATTTTTGCAGCCTTATCATTCAAAAGTAATAGCAATGAAAATCGCTGTAATTGGAACAGGTTATGTAGGGTTGGTGACAGGCACTTGTTTTGCCGAAACTGGCAATACTGTGACCTGTGTGGATATCGATCAGGCTAAGGTCGAAAAATTAAAGAGTGGCAAAGTGACCATCTACGAACCCGGACTGGAGGTGATTTTCGAAAGAAATATCAAACAAGGTAGATTGTTTTTTACCACACAGCTGGCCGAAGGAATTAAAGATGCTAAGATTATCTTCTTAGCACTGCCCACACCGCCCGGTGAAGATGGCTCTGCGGATTTAAAATACATTCTTGGCGTTGCAGAGCAACTGGGCGCTCTTTTAAAGGACTACACAGTGATTGTCGACAAGAGCACGGTACCGGTTGGTACTGCCGATAAAGTAAGGGCCAGAATTGCAAAGAATAGCAAAGTTGATTTTGACGTGGTTTCTAATCCTGAGTTTTTACGTGAAGGCGTAGCCGTGGAAGATTTTATGAAACCGGAACGTGTCGTAATCGGAACGACATCGGCTGCTGCGCGCAAAGTAATGGAAACATTGTACGCGCCATTTGTTCGCCAAGGCAATCCTCTGGTTTTTATGGATGAAAAATCTGCCGAGTTAACGAAGTATGCCGCCAATTCATTTTTAGCTGCTAAAATTTCGTTCATGAATGAAATCGCCAATTTGTGCGAGTTGGTAGGTGCCGATGTAGACTCGGTGCGCAAAGGAATTGGCACGGATAGCCGCATCGGCAAGCGGTTTTTGTTTCCGGGTATTGGTTATGGAGGAAGTTGTTTTCCGAAAGATGTGCAGGCGCTCGAAAAATCATCAGCTGATGTGAACTACGACTTCAAAATTTTGAAGGCTGTGATGGACGTAAACACGAA
>JABFSO010000249.1 GCA_013140555.1 Cyclobacteriaceae bacterium
CGCCCGAACTGCATAAACACTTTGATGCCGTTCGCAACGAATTGAAATCTTCCGGTGCTATTTTAGAAATGGCGGAATCAGGCAGCCCTCCCACGCAAATATGGAATACCAACGGTGGTTTTGAGTGGAAAGGAAAAGATCCGGCATTGGCCGTAGACTTTCCCAACAATGGAGTAACGTTTGACTATGGCAAAACTATTGGCTGGCAATTTGTGGACGGAAGAGATTTCTCACCCGAGCATGCAATGGATTCATCTGCTTTTGTAATCAATCAGGCTGCGGCCAAATTTTTGGGATTTGAAAACCCAGTGGGTGAAGAGTTGAAGTGGAACGATAAATCGTATACGATCATTGGCGTTATTAAAGATATGGTGATTGAGTCGCCTTACGAACCGGCACGTGCAGCGCTATTTCATGTTTTAAAAAAAGATGATGGGAATGTTATTCTAATGAAGCTCAACCCGGCAAAAAGTTCACACGAATCCATTGAGAAAATAAAAGCCATTTGTGAAAAGTATAATCCGGAAGCGCCTTTTGAATATCAATTTGTTGATCAGGAATATGATCGCAAATTTCAAGGAGAAGAACGCATTGGCAAGTTGGCAAGTTTCTTTGCGGGCCTCGCCATCTTTATCAGTTGTCTGGGAATTTTCGGCTTAGCATCATTCGTGGCCGAACAACGCGCCAAAGAAATTGGTGTGCGAAAAGTTTTGGGTGCTTCTGTATTTGGTTTATGGAAAATGCTGTCAGGTGACTTTGTTTTGCTGGTGCTCATCGCTTTTTTACTGGCTGCGCCTGTGTCGTATTTCTTAATGGATGGATGGCTTACAAAATATCAATATCGCACGGAAATGGCTTGGTGGATTTTTGCAGCAGCCGGTGTGGGTGCTTTGGTCATCACGATGGCAACCGTTAGTTATCAGGCTATTAAAGCGGCACTGTCCAATCCGGTGAAAAGTTTGCGTACAGAATAGCGATCAGATAAAATGAGGTTGATCTAATAGCCAACCGGTAATGCTGAGTCGTTCGCGTGTGGCAGGCAACACTTCGTGTTCGAGCAAATCGCTGCGAAAGCAAACGAGCCTTCCCGCCAAGGGCAAAACATCTTTCGTTTCGTTACCGATATAGATGCGCAACTGACCACCGTCAGACTCTTTCCAATCGCTATTGAGATAGCAAATCACGGAAAGCTTTCGGTGGTCTTCTTTTTTAAACTGATCGAGATGTCGCTTGTAAAAAGTACCAATCGGATAAATGGTTTGATGCACCTCAAAGTCTTTCAAACTCAAATACAGATTTTGATTGACGAATGCGATTAACTCATTTAGTTTCGACAGGTAGACTTTCAGCGCTGGTTCTGCCGATTCAGGTTTGATCCACTGAATATAATCGCCTCGAATGGCTTCATTGATTTGTTTTTCCTGACTTTTGCCGATGCCCGCCTTCTTAAATTGTAACAATCCGTTTTTAAATCCGTCCAGTTGTTGAATGTTCTGAACTTCTTCAGGGCTTAAAAAATCATCAATAATAGCATAGCCGGCTTCTGCAATACCATCGGCCAGTTGATTAAGTTGTTGTTTAAATAGATCGTTCACTGCGTAAATTTACAACCGCTTTGCGCGAATGCGATTATTGGTACGAAGTATTTTGAACCGAGACGACAGAAAGTGCAAGAGCATGGCTTAACTTTGAAATTCTATGAGACTAAATCGTATAACCCGTTTTGTGATCGTTGCCTTGACTGCACTCGTATTCTCCTGTGTGCCCAAGGAACAAGTGGTATTTAAATCAATTAATAATTTAGTGTTGGATGGTGATATGGGTGGCACCCCAATTTTAAAAGGTGATGCCCAATTTTTCAATCCGAACAAAATACAAACCCGCCTGAAGGAGATCAAAGTAGATGTAATGGTAGATGGCAAGAAAGCGGCTGAAGTGGACCAGTTAATGGATTTGCTTATTCCCAAGCAATCCGATTTTACGGTGCCTATTCAAGCGAAATTGTCTTTGCAGGACATAGGGTTGCTCGATGCTGTGATCGGATTTTTTGGTGGAAAAAAATATCAAGTTCAATTTGTAGGATACATTCGTATTGTGAAACATGGAGTTACTATTAAAGTGCCGGTGAAATACAACGAAGAAGTTAAATTGAAATAATCACGGTTTGCCCAACCATGAACTACGCCATTGTATTGCTGATCGGTTTGCTGGTAATTGCCATTGCGTGGTTATGGCAAACGATTATTAAACTAAAGGAGAAAAACCGAATTATTACTTTGCAGGGCAATAAAATTGAGCGACAGTTGTTTGAACTCAATAAAAAAAGCGAAGAGTTAACCGATCTGGTTTATCAAAATCAACAAATCATCAGCGTAGTTTCGCATGATTTGAAAGGCCCCTTCAATCGCATTTTTGCGTTGGTGCAATTGCTTAATCTAACATCTCAAAATCTATCAGACGAGCAGCGCGAATACATCGATAAGATCCATCAGATTGTGGCCGATGGGCTGGGCATGATGCGCAACTTGTTAGACAACCGCAAGCTTGAAGACAAAGGCATTGCTTTGGTGCAAGAGAAATTGAGTTTGTCGTCACTGCTTCAAACCCTGATTAAAAATTATGAGATTCTCGCTTCTAAGAAAAAAGTAACGATTCACTACCAATGCGAAGCCCCGGTATCATTGGAAAGTGATAAGAGTTACCTGATTCGCGTTTTTGAAAATCTGTTGTCAAATGCCTTGAAGTTTTCGGAAGTGGGCAAGCATATTTATGTAAGTCTGACTGAAAAACACACGGGTATTGAAATAAAAATTCAAGATGAAGGACCGGGTTTCAGCCCCGAAGATCAAGCAAAATTATACCAAAAGTTTCAGCGCCTAAGCGCCCGACCCACTTCGGGAGAAAGCTCCACCGGCCTAGGGCTATGGATTGTGAAAACCGTAGTGGAAAAACTTGGCGGAACGATTGAATGCGAAAGCGAAATGGGTGTTGGATCGACCTTTACAGTTCGACTAAGGCGAATCTAATTGAAGAGATAGTCATCGTCATTGCCTTCCAGCACGGCCGTAAGCGATTCGATTACACTTTCATCTTTAATGACATAGTCGCGCACACCTTTTTGAATGAAGCTCAGCACCATGTTTCCATCATCTAGCGCGCTAAGCATGATCACTTTATGTGAATCTTTGATTTCGCCTTTGATTTCTTCAAAAAGCTCAATTCCCGTCATTCCGGGCAGCTTATAGTCCACAATCAGGGCATCAGGTATACCACTTTTAAGGGTGGTTAATGCCTTCTCAGCAGAATCAAAATGAGTTATCTTATAATCGGGCTTTTGGCCAAGCGATTTCTTGATAAACTCCGCATAGATAAGGTCGTCTTCGATCAGGTAAATGTTCATGGCCAATTGATAGAACCCTGCAATATAGCAACGATATTCTTTTCCGACACGACCCGAACGATTAAAAATGAAGGAGTTCGATTAAACTACTCGCTCTTTACCTTTGGCCAATTGGCTACGGCTTTGGCAATCAACTCTGCTTGCTTTTTACTCCACTCTTCGCGCACTTTTACATTATAATTGAGGTACAGCTTGCTATCAACAATGGTCCAGGCATCGGGTTGGGTTTCGGCCTTATAACCGCGGCTCATGCCAAAAGCACAATAGCCACCAAACTGCGGTGCATATTTTTCCGGATCGGCTTTAAATAGTTCTGCATTTTTTGCGGATACGAAATACCATTTTGCATTCTTAAAATCCACCACAAATTCAGGCTTGCCTTTTTGAGGCACACTGTCTGTAAAATAGCTAACCGGATCATAGCCGCGAATAGCGCCATCCTTGGTTGAAAAAACTTCCGGTTTTTGAGCCATAGCGGCTAAAGATACGGTCGCGAATAGAATTGCAAAAGTAATGTGTCGCATAATCTTTTTTTGTAAAGATGTGCAATCATCCAATACTAATTCGTTAAGCGAATGACAAAACACATAGACGCAAACTCATTTGTTGGTCGTCAGAAACCACGGATTTGTCTAGGATTGTAGCCAAAGTATTGTTCTCGATTTTTTCCAACTATCTTTCAGGTTGAAAAATCAAGTTTCTCAATCAATGAAGAAGTGGTGCGGTGCAGTTGTTTTGTGGTGTGGGATGATTCTTTTTGCGGAGGCGCAACTGCAGCCCAATAACTCCAAGCCCGATAAAGATTTGATCGATGTGGCCGGGCAGATTTTGAAAGCGAAGTGGCTGACCAAACACGACACCATTTCTAAAAAATCAGGTAGAGTTTATTTTTCAGGCGCACCGTCATTGGGCTACTCACTCACTAGTAACTTGGCCGCCATTTTTGTTGGTGACTTCGCCTTTTATACCAGCGAAGTGGAAGATCAGAAGATTTCGATTGTGTATTTGGATGTGCTCTACACCCAAAAGCAGCAATTTGTCTTTCGCATTCAAAATAACTTGTGGACAAAGAATAACAAGTTCAATATCGTATCCGATTGGCGTTATTATTGGTATCCGCAAAAGACCTACGGTTTAGGTATTCAAAGCAGTTTAGATGATGCGGTAGATCAAACGTATTCGTACGTGCGCTTTCATCAGTCCATTCTCAAATCTTTTAAAACAAATTGGTATGCCGGTGTAGGTGTTGCCATTGATCATCACTATGGCATTACGCAAGAAAATGGAAGCGTGCTGTTAAATGATGAAATCAAACGATACGGAATTGGAAATCAATCTACTTCTTCGGGATTACTATTTCATTTGCTCTACGACAGCCGTATTAATTCACTTAATCCCTGGGGAGGCGCGTATGCCAATGTGGTGTATCGACCCAACTTTAATTTTTTAGGAAGCGATGGTGCGTGGCAGATGGTGCAAGTTGATTTGCGCAGATATGTTCCCTTTCCGAAAGGAAGCCAAAATATCTTAGCCTTCTGGAGTTACAACTGGTTTACATTTGGTGGCAACGCGCCCTATCTTGATTTACCCGCTACAGCATGGGATGCCAGTAGCAATTTGGGGCGAGGGTATATTCAAGGCAGATATCGAAGCAAGAATCTGGTTTACCTTGAATCAGAATATCGTTTTCGAATTTCCAGAAATGGATTGTTTGGAGGGGTGTTGTTTGCCAATGCACAAAGCGTAACGGATTGGCCTTCGAATAATTTCAATGCGATGGCCGTAGGTGCCGGTGCAGGCATGCGTTTCAAATTCAACAAACATTCACGCTCCAACATTTGTATCGATTACGCATTCGGGCAAGGCGGCTCGCAGGGCATGTTCGTCAATCTGGGTGAGGTGTTTTAATTGATTCGGTAATTGTTAATTCAATTCGCGTAAGTAGAGTTGAATGGTATTCTCCAAACCCAAATAAAGGGCATCGCATATCAAGGCGTGTCCGATCGAAACTTCATCTAGATGTAGAATGTTTTGTTTGAGGTAACGCAGATTGTTCAGATCTAAATCATGCCCTGCATTAATTCCTAATCCAAGAGAGTGAGCTGCTTCTGCCGCTTGGATGTAGGGTTTGATGGCGGCTTCTCTGTTTTGATGATAGTGAGCTGCATAAGGCTCAGTGTAAAGTTCAATCCGATCTGCCCCTACTTGTTTGGCACCTTCCACCATCTTTACAGAAGGATCGACAAACACAGAAACACGCACACCCAGTTGCTTTATTTCGGAAATAATTTTTTGAAGAAAGGCAGCTTGCGAAACCGTGTCCCAGCCGGCATTGGATGTAAGCGCATCGGGTTTATCGGGAACGAGCGTGGCTTGAGTTGGCTTTACCTCTCTGATGAGTTGAAGAAAACGTTCGTCAGGATAACCTTCGATATTAAATTCAGTAGTCACCACTTTTTTAAGTTCAACGACATCGCGAAAGCGAATATGTCTTTCGTCTGGCCGCGGATGAACCGTAATTCCCTGCGCACCAAATCGCTCACAATCCATTGCCACTTTAATCACGTTAGGGTTATTAGCTCCACGTGCATTGCGGAGTGTGGCTATTTTATTGATGTTTACAGAAAGTTGAGTCATAGGAACAAAACTATCCAAAAATTTATCTACATAGAAACATAGACTACTATTCAAAAACATACGCTTAGTGATTTCGTCCTTTTGCGGTGAATAAATGATTTTTTCTTCGCCAATTCTTGCACTAACTTTACAAGGTTAAAATCAGACATATTATGAGTTTAAAGACCCAGATTGACAACGACATCAAAGCAGCCATGTTGGCAAAGAACAAAGATGAACTGACTGCTTTGCGCAGCATCAAATCCATGATCTTATTGGCCGAAACAGAAAAAGGGGGCAGTGGAGATTTGGCACAAGATATTGAGGGTAAGCTATTAATGAAGGCCGCCAAACAACGGAAAGAATCAGCAGAAATATTTCAGAAAGAAGGCCGCGATGATTTGGCAAAAAAAGAATTGCTGGAGTACGAAGTCATCAGCCGCTATTTGCCTAAGCAATTGACGGAAGAAGAAATTTCAACAGAGTTGAAAAAGATAATGGAGCTAGTAGGTGCCAAAGGTCCACAAGATATGGGGAAAGTAATGGGCACAGCTACCAAACAACTGGCAGGCAAAGCCGATGGAAAATTGATTTCTGAGTTAGTAAAAAAACTGTTGGCTTCTTGAGTAAGATCGATATTGTCATTGCTTTGATATTGGCCATTGGCGGATACCTTGGTTACAAGCGAGGTTTTTTGATGGAGCTTTTTTTTCTGCTGGCACTTATATTAGGAGTTTTTCTCGGTTTTAAGTTAATGGGCGAAGGAATGAAATTGCTGCATGAACAATTCAATGCCGATCAAACCTTTCTGCCCTATCTGGCCTTCATCATCATTTTTATTTTGGTGATCTTGCTGGTTATATTTTTGGGTCACCGAATTAAAAACTCGATCGATCAAACCTTTTTAGGAAAAGTAGATGCCATTGCCGGAGGTGTGCTGGGCGTGATTAAATACTCGTTTTGTTTAAGCATTATCATTTGGCTTGCTCAATCATTGAAAATAGAATTACCCCAAAATTGGCTGGAAGGCTCGCGTTTATATCCATTTACAGCCAAAGTAGCAGAAAGAACCTCTTCTTTTTTGGGTCAATTCATCCCTTTTTTCAAAGAAATATTCAGACAGTTCTAAGGTTCAGTTTTTTTTAGTTACTTATCAACAAATAAATTCAAATCGAATGGCCCTGGTTGTAAAAGAGCAACATGATTTTAAGTACGTAGACGAAGGCCAGGGAGATGTTCTCATGTTATTGCATGGGTTATTTGGAGCCCTTAGCAATTGGGAAGGTGTGGTAAACCATTATTCAAAGCACTTCAGAGTAATCATCCCCATGCTCCCTATTTATGAAATGCCCATCAAGGAAGCGGGCTTAGGCGGCTTACGCGAATTTACCGAGCGTTTTGTCGAAATGATGAAACTCGACAAAATGATGATCATGGGTAACTCGTTGGGAGGTCATGTCGGCATTTTGTATACGCTTCAAAACCCCACGAAAGTGACCAAGTTGGTTTTGACCGGTAGTTCGGGATTGTTTGAAAATACCATGGGAGGTTCATATCCGCGCAGAGGCAGTTATGATTATATCCGCGAGCGTGTGGCTTATACCTTTTATGATCCCAAAGTAGCATCCAAAGAATTGGTAGACGAAGTTTTTGAAACTACGAAAAGCATTCCGAAGTGTATGCGCATTGTGGCCATTGCCAAATCGGCTCAGCGAAATAACCTTGCCTTAGAATTACATAAAATCAATGTGCCTACATTATTGGTATGGGGCTTGAATGACACGATAACGCCACCCATGGTGGGGCACGAGTTTAATCGATTGATTCCGAATTCGGAATTGAAGTTTTTAGACAAATGTTGCCATGCACCTATGATGGAACATCCACAGAAGTTCAATGAAATGGTAGAAGATTTTTTGGTTAAGCCCATTGCAAAATGATAGCCGAAGAGCTGATCAACCACATGATTCCACCACTGAAAACTACGGACGATGCCGACAAAGCAATCGTGTGGATGGAAGAGTTCCGCTGCAACCACATGCCCGTGGTTGAGAAAGGGCAATTGCTGGGATTTATCTCAGAGGAAATTATTTTAGAGTCCAACGATATTGGCAAAAATCTGGCGGCCTTTCCGTTGGTTGGCAAAGATTGCTTTGTGCACCAGCACGCACATTTCTATGATATTTTAAAAATTGCCGGCAACAACAAGTTGCAGATAGTGGCGGTGGTCAATGACGACCAACAATACGAAGGCGTCATCACTGTGCAAGACATGATGATTTCATTTGCACAAACCGCTTCCGTTCAAATGACGGGAAGCATTTTGGTGCTCTCGATGGATTTGATTGATTATTCATTGGCGGAAATCAGCCGCTATGTAGAGGAGAATAATGCCAAGGTGATCAGCAGCAACATGATTGAAGATCCGATGGATCAAGGGAAAATTAAGTTAACCCTCAAAATCAATCAAACCGATTTGAAACGAATTGTGGCAACACTCGAGCGTTTCAATTATCGGGTTATCGGGCGTTATCAGGAAGCACCGCAAGAAGCTGATGACAAAGATAAGATCGACATGCTGTTGCGCTATCTGGAAATCTAAAATCGCACGATGATCCGTATTGGCATACATGGCAAAGATTTTCAGAATAAATCCCTCCGGTTTTTAGAGCGGGTGTTAGATCATCTGAAGCGCAGTCAGGTGGAAATTTGGGTGTCAGAAAAGTTTTTAAAGCAATTCAAATCATCTCGTATCAGTGCTTATAACCTGCGGCCGTTCAATCACGAAGACAACCTGCATTCACTGAATTATTTTCTTTCGCTGGGTGGCGATGGCACTCTGCTCGAATCAGTAACCTACATTGGCAAATCGGAAATACCGATCTTAGGAATCAACACGGGTCGCCTTGGTTTTTTGGCAACCACCAGCCGCGATGACATGGAAGATTCGCTCGATGGATTGCTTAACGGAAGTTATTCCATCGATAGCCGCACGGTATTAAAACTGATTTCGGCTCCCAAGCTTTTTGGCAAACTCAATTTTGCATTGAATGATTTTACCATCATGAAGAAGGATACTTCTTCCATGATCACAGTTCATGTATATGCCGATGGCGAACTGATTAATTCGTATTGGTCGGATGGAATTATCGTTTCTACGCCAACAGGCTCCACCGGATACTCACTAAGTTGTGGAGGGCCACTGGTTCACCCGAAATCTGAAAGCTTCGTCATAACGGCCGTTAGCCCCCATAATTTAGGAACACGCCCCATTGTGTTGTCAGACGATCGTGAAATCACTTTTCAGATTGAAGGACGCAGCAAAAAGTACTTAATTTCGCTGGATTCGCGGTTTGAAACCGTGGATGAATCTGTAAAGCTGAAGATCAAGAAAGAGAAATTTGAAGTGAAATTGATCCAATTGAGCTCGCAAAATTACTTCAACACCCTACGTCAAAAGCTCAATTGGGGTGTGGACGCCCGTAATTAACTTGATCCATTAGCCGAATTTTCCAACGATCCTATTTCTACTTTAGGTTAATTTTATACCTTTGTAATTGCCCCAATTAACCTCGTTATGAGAAAGTTATGTTTTGCCGTTCTGAGTATTGCGTTAGTGATAGGTTCGATCACCGAATCATATTCGCAGTTCAATAGAAAATCAATTAAGAAAAATAATAAGCGTATTGCTCATTATCGTGGTAAGAAATCAGGCTTCAGTCGCCAAAATGTCTATTCAGGAGTAGGCTTTTCTGTGAATGCCCTTAACTATTTTGGGGATTTATCACCATCAGCCAGTAAACTCAGCACTGACTTATCTTTTACCAAGCCTGGTTTTGGCATTTCATTTTTTCACCGCTTTGGCCCACGTTACACTTTGTTAGCTCAATACATGTATGGAACGATCAAGGGATCGGATTCAGAATCAGCCAGTGTTTCAGATAAGGAAAGTGCAGTGTTTAGAAATAGAAGAAACCTTTCTTTCAGCAATACCATTCATGAACTTTCTGTATTAGCCTACATCGACTTATTCGACAATCAGGCAACCTATATCAGCCGCGTAAAGTGGACTCCTTATATCTATACAGGAGGAACTTTGTTCTTGCACAATCCACAGGCAATTGCTCCTAAAACAGACTTAAAAGGCCAACCATTGGCCGAGGCAGGTCAATATGTAGATCTTCAACCATTAAAAACAGAAGGACAATCTTACGGATTAACACAGTTTGCTATACCATTTGGAGCGGGCGCACGTTTTAGAATAAACGAAGTAATGGATATTTGGGCAGATTTTGGTTTCCGCTACACATTCACCGACTACTTGGATGATGTGAGCAACACATATGCTGACTTAAGCACTATGACTCCACTGGGTCAGGCCATGGCATACCGCACCAACGAACTCGGTGTTAATGGAATCACTCCTCCCAATTCTTCTTCTCCATCTGGTATTCCTGGAATATCAGTTGAAAGTGGATATGGCAGAAAAGGAGATAAGCGTGGAGGTGCCAGCCAGAATGACATTTATATGGTAACGTCAATCCGACTTACCTATATTTTAGGAGCAACATTCCATAAAGCTAAATTCAGATAATGGCGGGTGCGCGTTTCGCGAAATTACTTCTCTCCCCATTATTAATCTTAGGTACTTCGGCCTTTGGTCAGATCTCTCAACGCACCGAAATAGGTGGTGGCTTGGGTGTGTTTAACTATACCGGAGACATCGTTCGCACCTATGATCTCACTACGGCCAAGCCGGCAGCAACACTCTTCTATAGAACGAACATAAGCCGGGTGATAAGCTTTCGAACCTCGCTCACCGGAGGTCAGTTGGCTGCCAGCGATCGCAACAATCCTATTGATGCATTTGCAGTCAAGCGGGATGCTTCCTTCGATCTCTTCTTACTCGAGCTTTCGGGTTGCTTTGAATACCATTTTTTAGATTGGCGAGACGACAAGCGAAGACTCCGTTTTACACCTTACCTATTTGCCGGAGTGGCTTTATTTGGATTTTCAGGCACTCCACAAAACAAAACAGCCGAATATAGCACTGTACAGATGGGCATTCCATTTGGTGGAGGAATGAAATACGTATTAAATCCACGCTATTACATCTCGTTTGAAGTCGGAATCCGAAAAACATTTTTTGATTACCTCGATAATCTTTCGGGGGGTAATCCATCTTTCAAGACCTACCAATACGGAAACCCCAACGATAACGACAATTACTTTTTTACGGGAATAACCCTTACTTATACTTTTTACGACATCCCGTGTGCCACCAATCCATACAGGTAAATTCTTGCGTCAGTAGAACTATTTCAAAATTTTGATCATCACACCCTTACGCAGTCTGAACGTAGACTATTCGTGGCTTAAAGTTTTGAAAAAAAGGCTACTTTTGCACCCTTGTGGCTTCACTAAGGCAAAATATTGACCCTCATAATTTACCCAAACACGTGGCCGTTATCATGGACGGCAACGGAAGATGGGCAAGGCAAAAGGGTGCGGCTAGAATATTTGGTCATCGCAATGCCATTGAAGCGGTGCGGCAGGTGATTGAAGGAAGTGGCGAATTGGGTGTGAAATACCTAACGCTATACGCCTTTAGTACTGAGAACTGGGGACGACCCAAAGAGGAGGTAGATGCACTGATGGAACTGTTAGTCAACACCCTGCAAAAGGAGATTAGCTCTTTGAACAAGAATAATGTAAGACTATCAACCATCGGAGATACAGCCCAACTACCGGCTGATTGCCGCGAGAACTTAAAGCAGGCGATTGAAGAAACGAAAGGAAACACCGGATTGAACTTACTTATTGCATTAAATTATAGTGGACGCTGGGAGATTGTAAAAGCAGTAAAACAATTGGCAGAACAAGTGCAGGCAGGTAAGTTGAAGCCAGAGGATGTAAATGAAACAACCCTGAGCCAATTGATGGAAACAAGCGCAATACCAGATCCGGAATTATTGATACGAACCAGTGGAGAAATGAGAATCAGTAATTTTTTACTTTGGCAAATTGCCTATACGGAATTATACATTACCCCGAAGCTCTGGCCGGATTTTCGAAAGGAAGATTTGTACGAAGCCATTATTGAATATCAAAAGCGTGAACGCAGATTTGGAAAAGTGCTGACCTCTATTGCCTAACTTGAATGAACCGGATTCTACTAACTATCTTATTGCTCTCTAGCCTTGCAGCATCAGCTCAATTCAGAAGAGGACGTGCCACCACCACAGCGCCCACAGACCCTGCAGCCACCGGTGAATTGAACTATCGGGCACCATCCGAATATATTATTGGTGGTATCGAAGTGGTTGGCCTCAACGTGCTGGATAAAAATGCCATGGTGTCGCTCACCGGTTTGCGCGTAGGTGATAAAATCAAAATCCCGGGCGATGCAATTTCAAGCGCCATTCGTAAACTTTGGAAACACGGCCTCGTAGGCGATGCCACCATTTCTGTAGATCGCATTGAAGAAGGTAAAGTTTACCTATCCATCCGTTTGGCAGAGCGACCTCGCCTCACCGATTTCTATTTTGTAGGAATCAGTAATGGAAAGCAGAGCAGTTTGAAAGATGACCTCACCCTGATTAGAGGTAAAATTGTAAACGATGCTACCATTCGCAATGCGGAGGTGGGTGTAAAAAAACACTTTGTAAAGAAAGGCTTTCTGAATACCGTAGTTAAAATTACCCAAGAGCGAGATACGCTCAACCGTGGTGGTGTACGCTTGCGAATCAATGTAGATCTGAAGTCGAAAGTGAAAATACACGAGATTCAGTTTAGCGGAAATAAAGATATATCAGCCATCACGCTAAAGAAAAAATTAAAAAAGACGAAAGAGCATGCTCGCTTCTCCATTCACCGTGAATTAATAGGCACATTAATCAAAACCAGAAAAGAAGATGTGAAAGACTTCTTTGGCGATTCGGTGCAACAGGTAAGCTGGAGGCAAGTAAAAGAGTTTATAAACCGCACCGTAAAGCTTAATTTCTTTACCGGATCGAAGTTTATCCGTGCCGAATATGAAGAAGACAAGAAAAAGCTGCTGGCATTTTACAATACCCAAGGTTATCGCGATGCCGAGATTGTTTCTGATACCATAGTTAATTACAACAGTTCAAAAATTGACATTCTTTTTAAGATCAACGAAGGCAAAAAGTATTATTTCAGAAACATCATCTGGACAGGTAACTACTTATATACAGCGGCAACACTGAACAAAATTCTAGATATCAAAAAAGGAGATGTGTATAATCAGGAAATGATTGATCGTAAAACATCTTTCAATCCCAAGGGAGCCGACATCAGCGGATTGTACATGGATGATGGGTATCTTTTCTTCCGTGTCACACCGGTAGAAGTAGCTGTGGTGGGAGATTCTATTGACGTGGAAATGCGCATTTATGAAGGAGAGCAAGCCACCATTGACGAAGTTACGATCACCGGAAATGACCGTACCAGCGATCACGTAATTCGCAGAGAGTTAACTACCATTCCTGGTCAGAAATTCCGCAGGGCAGATATCATTCGCACGCAGCAGCAGCTTTCGCAGATGGGATTCTTCAATCCTCAAAAAATTGAACAAGACATTCGTCCTAATCCGGCCAACGGTACTGTAAACATAGCTTGGAAACTCGAAGAGCAATCGAACGACCAAGTGCAATTGTCGGGAGGCTGGGGTGGTTATTACGGATTTGTTGGAACCGTAGGACTTACGTTCAATAATTTCTCGCTGCGCAATGTGCCAAATGTGAAGAAATGGAGACCGCTGCCGGTGGGCGATGGACAAAAACTTTCATTACAGGCGCAGGCCAACGGTAAATCTTTCCAGAGTTACAGTATTTCATTTACAGAACCCTGGTTGGGAGGAAGCAGACCCAATGCGCTTTCAGTCAGCTTAAACTATTCTGTTTCACGCCTCCCAACGCGTGGATTCAACGGAATTGATTTCAACGACAACGCAGCGCTGCATCAGGCAGGTATTACACTGGGCTTTGGCAGAAGATTGGAATGGCCAGACAACTATTTCTCGTTGACGCACTCGCTATCTTATTTGGTGTATGATTACAGTAATTACTTCGGATCGGCTACGCTTCCGGCAGTAGGTACAACCCGCAACATTTCATTAAATACTACGCTCGCCCGCAATAGCATCGATAACCCGATGTTCCCTACATCCGGTTCTTCCGTTTCTTTGTCGTTGAGTTTAACACCGCCTTACTCATTCTTCCGCAACTCGGATTATTATAAAGATGTAAATCAGCGCTACAGTTTCGTTGAATTACACAAATGGATGTTTGATGCCAAGTTTTATATCAAAGTGATTGGCAGTCCTAAACCAACCGGCAGAAGCTTAGTGTTGGAAACAAAAGCACACATGGGCTTTATCGGAACGTATAATGATAAAATCAGCCCCGGACCATTTGAACGTTTCTTAGTGGGTGGAGCCGGATTAACAGGTGGATTTAATTCATTTGTGTTAGGGCAAGATATCATCGGCTTGCGCGGATATTTGGATAACCAGATTACACCACCCCTTTACTCGCAGCGCGGTTTGCAGGCGGTAAATGGCATTGAAGGTGGTATAGTGTATAATAAGTTTGGTATGGAGCTTCGCTACCCATTGGTTACAAGCCAGTCTGCCACTGTGTACAGTTTTGTGTTTACCGAAGCAGGAAACAACTGGGGCAATTACCAGGAATTTAATCCGTTTAATCTGTATAAATCCGCTGGTTTCGGAGCTAGAATATTCATGCCGGCTTTCGGTTTGATTGGTCTGAACTGGGCTTATGGTTTTGATAAACTGCCATTTGCCACCGAAAAGAGCGGGTCGCAATTTCACTTTACCATTGGTCAGCAAATCAGATAGTAAATGCGATTTTTGTTAGCTTCAATTTGTTTTTGTGTTTTCGGCCTGAATTTTGCCGTAGCACAGAAGTTCGGATACTTTGACTCAGGCTTTGTACTGGCCAAAATGCCCGAATATGCCAAGGCCCAAGGCGAAATCGACCAACTTTCGGCTGCCTGGCAACATGAAATTGAAGAGATGCAAGGCAAGGTAGATGCACTTTATCGCACCTATCAGGCCGAACAAGTGCTGTTAACCGAAGAGATGAAGCAAGAGCGATTAGAAGAGATAAAGAAAAAAGAGGTAGAGCTGAAAGAGTATCAAAAAAAGGTTTTTGGATTTGGAGGGTTATTTTTTTTGAAAAAACAAGAATTGATTAAACCTTTGCAGGATAAGCTATTCGATGCGGTGGGTAAAGTAGCGAAGGAAAATCGATTAGCTATTGTATTTGATAAGTCGGCAGAATTGGTGATGATTTACACAGACCCTCGCCACGACTACACCGACTTTGTTTTGGAAGCACTTGGACTAGGAGACCCAAATGATAAAATAAAATAACCAGTAACTTAACTTTAAACATGAGAACACTTCTTGTAATTCTTTTTTGCGGTACTTTGTTTTCCGCACAGGCGCAGACACAAAAAATTGGATATGCCGATTGGGAATATATTTTCAGTCAATTGCCTGAATTCAAACAAATTGATAGCGAGCTAAAAACGCATGCCGATCAATTGCAAAATACATTGAAGGCCAAGCAGCAAGATTTTGAGACAAAATACAAGGCTTATCAAAATATGCCCGCTACAACACCGGAGGCTATCCGTGCTGACAAAGAGCGCGAATTGCAAGGATTGCAAGAAGGCTTCCAGAAATTTCAGCAAGATGCTCAAACCTCTTTGCAAAAAAAGCAACAAGATTTAATGGGACCGGTTTATGCGAAAGTGGGCAAAACCATTGAAGACGTAGCCAAAGAAAATGGTTATACATTCATCCTTAACCCACAATTAGTATCTGGAGGTGATGTGATTCTTTACAGCGATGAACAGTACAATATTTCTGACTTGGTGTTGAAAAAATTAGGTGTTACACCTGCACCTGCTGCGCCAGCAACTCCTGCCACCACTACGAATACTCCTGTTAAGAAAAATTAATTCAGTAGCCTTATTTATTAGAAGCGCCCTGCACATG
>JABFSO010000169.1 GCA_013140555.1 Cyclobacteriaceae bacterium
CCACCGTTATTTGTTATATCCATCGAAATCCAATTCATCATGGTTTTGCTAAAACGCTCACAGAATGGTCTTGGAGCTCGTATAAAATGATTCTTGAGAACAAGAGTTCGATCATCAACGCAAGTGAGATAATTGGTTGGTTTGGTAATTTGGAACAATACATTTCAAAACATCAACATTCACTGGATTCTCTTCTCGATGGTGATTTTGATTGACTGCAATCATTTTTAGTTACTCCTGTTTGTATTTTTTCAGGAACGATTCGGCAAACTTCTCTCCAATTGGCAACGGATGTGTTCCTATAAAGAGTTGTGCTTTTTGAAACGATGAAATCTTAGCTAATGGAACAATGAACGAATTGTGAATTCGGCAAAAGTCATTCGAAGAAAGTCGTTGCTCTACGGCTTTCAGGTTCATTCTCGTCAAGATAGGGCGAGCCTGTCCGCTGAGAAATATTTTGATATAGTCTTTGTAGCCTTCTATGTATTCAATATCTGCGGTATCGATTTTTATTTCCTTGTATTCGGAATGCACATACAAAAACTTCTTTTCTGCATTTGACTTGGATCGAAATTGAAACTGTTCTTTCGCTCGGTTGGCTGCTTTTTGTAAACGCTCAAAAGGAATGGGTTTCATCAAATAATCGATTACTTCCAACTCAAAACCTTCCAGCGCATATTGGTGATAAGCAGTTGTAAAAATAGTCATTGGGGGGAGAGCCAACGAGCGTAGGAATTGGATGCCGGTAACTTCAGGCATTTGAATATCTAAGAACATCAGATCTACCGGGTTCTTTTCGAGAAAAGAGGCTGCTTGCGCTGCCGAGGAAAACGTCCCTACCAGTTGAAGGAACGGTATTTTTCCAATATCATCGCTGATCAGTTGAAGAGCGAAGGGCTCATCGTCAACTGCCAGACATTTAAGTTTTACTTCCATATCAGTTAATCAATAATTCAAGTTGAAAATAAAAGCGATCATTACGAGTCGCAATCTGTAGTACATGCTTATCAGGATAGTGTATCCTCAGACGCTTTTGTAAATTCTGCAGCCCTATTCCCGAATTCTCTTTTTCCGGATTTTCGGTCTTAGGTAAACACTTGTTTTCGGATAATACCAACAAACGATGATCGTCAATTTGAATCTTCAATGAGTTTTTTTGTCCAACGCTAAAATCAGCGTGCTTAAATAGATTTTCTGCAATGGGCAGCAACAGCAAGGGTACAATCGTTTTGTTCTCTGCTATTCCACTTACTTCAAAATCAATGGTATCCGCTTCTGTTAGTCGCATCTTCTGCAATTCGATGTATCCGGAAAGATGTTCTAGCTCTCTGCCAAGTTCTACTGTCTCATTGGTAGTTTGGTACAATATGTACCGCAACAGTTGGGAAAGCTTTACTAGTGAATCTTCAGCCCGATCGGATTTCGATCGAACCAGCCATCGAATGTTGTTAAGCGTGTTGAAAAGAAAGTGCGGACTGATTTGTAATTTCAACGCAGCGAGCTCCGCGTTTTGACGTTCAAACTCTTGTTCGCGTGCCCGCTCTTTTGTTCGCTTCCAATCTTCCCACAAGAAAAGACTGGTACTAAAAATGATTACCAGTGTAGTCAGCAGAAAACTCGAGAATACAGGACTCGCAAACATCATTGGCTTTACCCTTCCCGGAGGCATATCCATAGGTGGTGGGCCTCCCATATGATTCATTTCTCTGTCCATCGAATGCATGGGCGGTCGATCCACTTTTTCCCAAGGCAATGGAGGGCCATTTGGCTCTGACAAGTGATGATGAATCTGCCAGTTGATCAAACTAATCACCATGATAATTGCAATGGCGACCACGGCATAGAGCAAGGCTCCTTTTTTAATTAATACATGTGGTGCAAGATAGAATAGATTAAAGTAGAATAGACCAATCAAAAGACCATTGCGCAAAATCAAGGAAAGGAGATTATTCGGTTCTAAAAATGCTTTGGCAAAATCTCCGGGCGGTGAAAGCAAAAGCGGTGCAAGGAAAAAGAAAATCCAAACAACGGAATGTAGTAGAATCTGGGTACTATAACTTTTGCCTACTTGCATAGCTGGTAAAGCTACGTTTTTGCGTGCGAATGTGCTGAAGGGTGTAGCTAAATTCTGGTTATGAGTCGACTGAAAATTAACTCAATGCTTCTTTATAGACTTTCAACACACGGTCGCGAGCGGCCTTATGATCTACAATAGGCTTCGGGTAGGTAGGCGTGCCCCATTCAGGTACCCAATGTTTAATGTATTTGAAATCCGGATCAAATTTTTCTGTTTGCAGTTGAGGATTGAAAACCCGGAAATACGGAGCCGCATCGCAACCCGAACTAGCTGCCCATTGCCAGCCACCATTGTTGGCCGCCAAATCAAAATCCAGTAACTTTTTGGCGAAGTACGCTTCGCCCCAGCGCCAATCAATCAGCAAATGTTTGGTGAGAAAACTTGCTACAATCATACGTACCCGATTGTGCATGAAGCCTGTTTGATTCAGTTCTCGAATGCCTGCATCAACGATAGGGTAACCGGTTTGTCCCTGGCACCATGCTGCAAATTCTTTTTCGTTGTTACGCCATTTGATTTTGTCGTAAGCAGGTTTGAATGCCTTGGTTTCTACTTGTGGAAAATGCCATAAGATCATGTGGTAGAAATCGCGCCAGATCAATTCGTTCAACCACGTTTCATTTTTTTTCAATGCAATTTGTACCAGCTTTCGAATGCTGACTGTACCAAAGCGTAAGTGAACACTTAGTTTTGTGGTGCCTGCAATGGCAGGAAAGTTTCGTTGCTGATCGTATTTTTCGATGATCGATTGCTTCACCATCCGTTCGGGAAACGAAAAAGTGGTTTCCTCAAATCCAATCTCGGCCAACGAGGGGAAGGGTAGTGGCGCTACTTTTTTGAAGTGTTGGAATAATTTTTCGCAAGCAAAACTTTGATGGGATGCTTCGGTGAGAGCAGCTTTCCACTTGCGACTGTAGGGTGTGAAAACAGTGTAAGGCAAGCCGTCATCTTTTACTACTTCCGATTTTTCAAAAATCACCTGATCCTTAAACGAGCGAAAAACGATTCCTTTTTTCTCGAGTATCTCTTTTACTTTTTTATCTCGAGATTGAGCATAGGGTTCGTAATCGTGATTGGTGTAAACGGCTTTCGGTTGAATCGTTTGGAATAGCTCTACCGGATTGCCGTGTAATACGAGTAGAGAACTTCCCAACTTAGTTAGTTGCTCCTGAAGCGTTACCAACGATTGATGAATGAACGCTACCCGCAGATCTGTTTTGTCTTCCAGGTTTTCAAGTATTTCTGTATCAAAAATGAAAAGAGGCAGCACATGCTCATTTTCTTTGAGTGCATGATAAAGCCCCGCATTGTCTTGCAAACGCAAATCTCGCCTGAACCAGAAAAGTGTTGTTTCGGAAGTTACTATTGAATAGAGTGACATGCTAAAATTAGAAAAGACAGAATTGCTAGTTGCTATTTGTACGGTTCTTTTGGTGTAATTCTTCCAATTCTTTTTCCAAACGATCAATCGCTTCCATTTTTACGGCATATAGCTTTAGATCACCCGAGCGCTGAATATGCATGGCTTCTTCCAACAATTTTTTGCGCTGGTTGGTTAAATCTTTGATAGGATCTTTCTTAAATAGTGAGAACATGGCTTTCGTTTTGTTCCTAACAACCAAATCGGCAATTTGTTCTGGCTAACCTGCTTCGGCTGAAGCCTCAAATGAGTAATAGTACTTAGCAAAATAGTAATACCCCAGCAGCCAAAGTCCAATCAGTTCTATCCAATAGATTTTGAATAAAACGAGCATAAATGAAATCAGGAAAAATCCCAGCATCCATTGCAGGTATTTTTCATTATCCAGTTTCTTGAATAAATGCGCATGGCTTAGTAACAAAAAGCCAACTGCGAAAAAATAGATTCCAATCAGATCCATCCAATGAACATGATTGATCGCCAGCATGATGATTTCCAGAACTAGTAAAATCGCATAGGTGAAAGCCAAATAAAGAAACCGATTCAACAGCGAAATTGGTAGCGTTTGCATGAAAAGCAAAAACCGCTCTTCCATTTTGCG
>JABFSO010000027.1 GCA_013140555.1 Cyclobacteriaceae bacterium
GTTTACCAATGAGGGTGGCGGCTTTATGTCTTCATTCACCGAAAAACAGAGTCCATTTGCCTGACCCTCTCCATGATAAGGATCTTGTCCTAAAATAACCACCCGGGTATCATCAAATGCACAATAATCAAATGCACTAAAAATTTGTTTGGCTTTCGGATAAACAGCACCTGCGGCATATTCTACCTTCACAAAGGCGGTCAATTGCTCAAAATAAGGCTTCTGAAACTCGCCCGAGAGCCTTTCTTTCCATGATTGGGCAATTTTTACCTCCATAATCAAAATTGATAGTTAAAATACATGGGCTATTAAAAGTTGGAAATTAGAAAAAATTGATATTTTTGACCGTATGGTAGCTGAAATAACTGACGGTGTAAAGGTAATTGTTGAAACGGAGTATCAACCTTCGTATTCAAGCCCTAGCCAATATCACTACGTTTTTACCTACAAAATCACCATCGAAAATCAAAGTGAGTTTACCATTCAGCTAAAGCGCAGGCATTGGCACATTCATGATGCTGGCTTTACGCCCCGCGAAGTAGAAGGCGAAGGCGTAGTTGGCTTACAACCATTATTGGAACCTGGAGAATCGCATCAATATGTTTCCGGCTGCAACTTAAAATCCGGCATTGGCAAAATGGTGGGTACTTATCAAATGGAGCGCATTGTAGATGGCACTCAGTTTACGGTTAACATCCCGGAGTTTGTCATGGTCGCTCCTTTGCGGATGAACTAGTCGATCTAATCTCCCTTGAATTTTTTTCATCTCCAATCATTCATCAGCCATTGGCTTAACGCAGTCGATGAACATTCTATTCATTCCCCTTTTTTCTTCGACTTTTATAAGAAGGTAATCCGGCAACAAAAAGAAGAGCCAGTCCTTTCTTCGGTTGAAAGTATACGGCAAAAATTGCTTTCCACACAAAGCGAAATATTCATGAATGATCTGGGTGCACCTTCTCGTCATTTCAAAAGCAATAACCGAAAGATAGCAGAGATCGCTGCCACCAGTTTAACACCAGAAAAATTCTGCCGACTCTATGGGCGAATGATTCACTATTTCAATTCGAAAAACATTGTCGAGTTAGGTACAAGTCTTGGCCTAACTACACTTTATCTCGCGCAATCCACATCAGCTAAAGTAAACACTTTTGAAGGGAATGCTGCTGTCGCGGATATTGCGCTGACCAATTTTGAGTCTACCGAAGCAAAGAACATCAAAATAATAGAGGGCAATATTGATGAGACCCTGCCTGATTTTTTGCAAACTCCTCAAAAGATTGATTTTGTTTTGATGGATGCCAATCACCGCTACCAGCCTACGCTCAACTATTTCGAGTGGCTAAGTAAACGAATGGCCGACAAAGGTGTGATTTTAATCGATGACATCCACCATTCTCCGGAAATGGAGCGTGCTTGGCAAAAATTAAAGAGTAATGAGTTAGTATACGGAAGTATGGACCTATTCCGTTGTGGTATTTTATTCTTTGACCCCGCTTTGAACAAACAACATTTTATCTGCCAACTGTAAGTAAGCCGATAAAGTCTATTTTTGTACACTAAACACTTTCTCGTATGGAACCCAACACGATCAACTCACCCAAAAAATCCAATCGCTCCACTATCATCATTATTGTACTGCTGATTATCAATATCGTGCAAGGAGTAAAGATCTATCTGGATAGCGGAGAGAAAGCGCAACTGACCACCGAAAAAATTAACACCGAACAGGATTTGGCTTCTACCATGCAACGCCTCAACGATGTGAAGGCGGAGTTGGATCAGAAAATTGCCGACATTCAAAAATTAGGCGGAAACATAGCCGACTTGGAGAAAGCCAAAGCCGAAGTAGAGAAAGAACTCAGACGCAGCACCCAACGCAGCGCGAAAGCCGTGAAAGAATTAAAAGACCGACTCGATGGCTATGAACAATTATTAAAATTGAAAGACGAAGAAATTGAAAAACTAAAGTCTGTTAACAAAGAACTCTTCACCGAAAACAAAACGCTGAAGACCAAGCAAAACAAACTGAGCGATTCGATCAACGTGCTTTCGAAAAACAAAGAAGAACTGGCTGGCAAAGTAGCCATCGCCTCTCAATTGAAAGCTGAAAACATTTCTGTAAAAGCAGTCAACTCCAAAGGAAAAGAGCGCGAGTCACCATTCAAAAATCGTCAACTTCAAAAGATCAAAGTTGAATTCAACTTGGCTGAAAACAAAGTGGCGCCTATAGAAGGGAAGAAAATCCTCATTCGTGTGATCGATGAAAATGGTCAGGTCATTTTTGATGTAGCAAAAGGTTCAGGAACATTTTTACTGAATGGCAAAGAAGAGTTTTACACCGCAGCTCAGGAAATTCTATTCGACAACACCAAGCAGAAGCTGATTTTCTTCTATGAAAAAGGAACCGAATATGCGGAAGGAAATTACACCGTAGAAATTTTCACCGATAGCTATAAAATGGGAAGTGTTTCATTTGCGGTGAAGTAAAATGAAACGCTTTGTAATCAGTTTGTTTTTTGCTTTTCAACTGATCGCAGGCTCGGCACAACAACCGGCTCACCTACACGAAGCTTTCAATCGCCTTTTACAGAAAAATGTAGCTGCTGATGGTCAGGTTAATTATCGCGCATTCCTCCGCGATTCATCTGAATTAAATCGCTACCTGAAGTTGATCAGTAAAAACCCACCAGACGCAAAAAAGTGGACATCGATTGAACAGCAGGCGTACTGGATCAATGCGTACAATGCATTCACCATTCAACTTATTCTGAAACACTATCCGATCAAAAGCATCAAAGACATTGGAAGCCTTATTCAGATACCATTTGTCAATACACCATGGGCACACAAATTCTTTTGGATCGGTTCGGAGAAGATGAGTTTAGATCAAATCGAACATGGCATCCTGCGAAAGCAGTACAAAGATCCACGCATACACATGGCCTTGGTTTGCGCTAGTAAATCGTGCCCTAAATTGCTGAACGAAGCCTACGAAGCAAAGAGACTCAACGAGCAATTGGATAGTCAGGCGAAAGCCTTTCTAACCGATCCGAATCGCAATAAAATAAGCCCCGATAAGGCCGAAATCAGCAAAATCTTTAGTTGGTACAGTGGCGATTTTGAAGAAAATGGAGGCTCAGTAAGAAGTTTTATTGAGCGCCATTCCGGCAAAAAACTGAAATCGAAGGTCAAAATCAGCTATTTGGACTACGATTGGAGCTTAAATGAGTGATTTTACCCGTTTTCACGGGATGGATTATTGCAATCCGTTTGCCGGATTACCAACCTTTTCCTACCTTCGCGCCTCATTTTAAAACAATTGTTAAACCCATGAAAAACTACGAGACGGTATTCATTTTAAATCCCGTTTTGTCTGAAGACCAGGCAAAGGATACTGTCGAGAAATTCGTGAAGTTGTTGACGAAGGCTAAAGCTAACGTCATCAACGTAGAAAAATGGGGACTGAAGAAGATGGCGTATGCTATCCAAAACAAGTCTACCGGTTTCTACAACCTGATCGAATTCGCGACAACGGACAACACACTCATCAACACACTCGAAACCGAGTACAGACGCGATGAGTCAGTAATGCGATTTATGACAATCGTGTTAGACAAACACTCTATCTTGTACAACGAGAGAAGACGCAAAGGAGAATTTAACAGAACGAAAAAACAAGCACCACGCAAGGAGGCGGCCGAAGTATGACATTAATGAACGAACCTGTTAAGCGTGCTGAGGTAAAACCTAAGTATTGCCGCTTTAAGAAAAACGGAATCAAGTACATCGATTATAAAGATCCTGATTTCTTGTTGAAGTTTATCAACGAGCAAGGTAAAATCCTTCCTCGCAGATTGACCGGAAACAGCTGGAAATATCAAAATAAGATTGCTCAGGCTGTGAAGCGTGCCCGTCACGTGGCTATTCTTCCTTATTTGGCTGACCAAATGAAATAACCCAACCTGTAACAACTATGGAAATAATTTAGAAACAAGACGTAACAGGACTCGGTTACAAAAACGATACAGTAAAAGTAAAGCCCGGATACGGTAGAAATTACCTGATTCCAAATGGAGTAGCTCTGATTG
>JABFSO010000181.1 GCA_013140555.1 Cyclobacteriaceae bacterium
ACTCGTATGGATACTCATACGACCCAATGAACCGCCTTGTTGAAGCGAAGTACTACAACACAACCGATCCTACACGCAATGGCCGCTTTGATGAGAAGATATGGAACAACCAAGCTAATACTAGTGGGTATGACCTCAATGGAAACATTAAGTTCTTGACTCGGAAAGGCAAGACAGGAGTAACGGGAGGGATCACCACGTACGGTCTGATGGATGACATGAGTTATGCGTATTACGGCAATCAATTACAGAAAGTAGATGATAGTGCCGTAGATACGGAGGGCTTTGTGGAAATCACGACCGGAAATGATTATACCTATGACGTAAACGGCAACATGGTGACCGATCAAAACAAAGGCATCACCGGAAACATAGTTTACAACCACTTGAACCTGCCGGAGCGAGTGACCAAGAATACCAATGAATACATTAAATACACGTACGATGCAGGCGGAAGAAAACTAAAGCAGGAGGTATATAATGCCAGCAATGTAATCACCAAAACCACGGACTACCTAGGAGAGTACATTTATGAAAACAACGTGCTTCAATTCATTAACCACGAGGAAGGACGGATTGTAAAAAATGTGGCCAGTGGAAACTACAATGAGTATCAGTATAACCTGAAAGATCATTTAGGCAACGTGCGATTGACTTTCACTTCAAAGGCAGATGAAGTAGAGACTACAACAGCTACTCTGGAAACTGCTAACCAAACTACAGAACAAGGACAGTTTTTGTATTATGATAAGGCGCGTAGGATTTACAGCCATATATTTGATCGCACCAACGGAATTAGAACGTCTGCACCTCCTAACAATACTACGCCAGGTTATGCAGTACGACTGAGCGGTATTGAAAAAGAGAAAATTGGTTTGTCACGCTCGCTATCGGTGATGCCGGGTGATGTAATCAAAATTGAAGCATACGCGAAATATTTTGTGGCGGATAATAATTATCCGGATTTTACCAATTTTGTTAATTCCATTGTTGCAGGTACAGCTGCGCAAGGTTCAGTAATCTTTGACGGACCCGGATACCATGTTCCAGCTACACCGGTTCCTTTCAGCAGCGAACTCAATAAATCGGGTGAGGTAGGCACAGAACCTAAAGCTTATTTAAATTGGTTGGTGTTTGATCGAGATTACAACGTGATTCTGAATAAGAGTAGTTATAAACGAGTATTGGGAGGAGCTGAAAATGGATCGGATGTTGACTTTTACCGCCTCGCTCCTAATGAAGACATTACCATTACAGAAGCCGGATATGTGTATATTTGGTTGAGCAACGAAAACACAACTCCGGTGGAAGTTTACTTCGATGATTTTAAAGTAACCCAAACGAAAAGCCCTGTAGTGGCTACGAATGATTACTATCCGTTCGGTCTGACCTTCAACAAATTTTTGAGGGAGAACAGCTTAGAGAACAGATACCTTTATAACCAAGGCACGAGCGAGAAAACGTTCAATACAGAAAGGATCACGGAACTTGATCTGAACGTTGACCAGTCGAGGTACAGGACTTATGACTACCTCACGGGCAGGTGGTGGCAGGTTGATCCATTATCTGATTTGCCTGAACAAATTAATCAGTCTCCATATCAATACGGATGGAACAATCCAATAAGATACAATGATCCAAATGGAGACTGTCCATGCCTAATTCCAGCAATACCTTGGGGAATAGCTGTATTAGAGGCTCTCTTTGCTACCGCAGCGGTTGGAACTGCTTACATTGCCTATGACACCTATGATCGCTCCAACTTCAAGTCTCAAACTTTGCAAACGCACAATGAGGGCTCAGTTTTAAACAACAGAGATCCTAAAAACCCTAATTTTGATACTGCTAAAAAAGCTGCTTTGATTGCCACTGCAGTTGCTCTTGTTTCTCGATTGATTGAAAAAAATTCAAAGTTTGTCGGTTTAGATCCTAGGGAAATGCAAAATAAGCTAAGTACAATGAACGAAACTGAATTGCAAATGTTTATCGATAATGGTCGAAACGCCCTTGATCCTCACGAAAATGACTTAACAGATAGGCAATTTTTCGGATTGATAAACCCATCATTAGTACTTTCAGCGTACACTTTTGATATTATGAAGGATGTTTATTCATTGAATAGAGGTCTCACGCCAGAACAACAGAAAGCTGAAAATGAGGAGAAAGAGAAGGGCAGGCAAGCAAAACAAATGTTAAACAATTTTTCTAATCTTCAAGTAGGTACATATACATGGAATGGGAGTAGTTGGATGTTGAAGGAATAAGAACATGAAAATTGATTTAGGTAGTCTTGCGTTAACAATTGGGATATCTGTAGTCCTAATTGATATTTTCTTTAGTAACATTTTTCTCGGATACAATATTCAGATTATTTTGATTGCTCTTGGTTTAGTGCTGTTTGCAGTGTTCAAAAAAAAAGCAAAAAAAGTGAAAATAATAAGTAGTAGCTTCTTGTCGATTGTAATCATTTTTTCCGTCTACTTAGTGACGCTTTCTATTGTGGGTCTGTCTGATGGTGTTTCACCTTTTTTTTATTACGGATTTTGGATGGTATTTGGAATTTTAATTGGTTTTAGATTATGCTCATACCTATATGAGAAAGGTAATAAGCAAGAAACCCATCGAGCCTTTTGTGATAAGTCCAGACTAAATTAAACTGTCATTTGTGTCGTGCACCAAAATATCTGTTTTTAGATTTTATGTTTCTAACAGACTGATTTTCAGATGCCTCTTATGGTGTTAGTAAGAAGAAGCGCAGGTATGTTTCTTTGTTCGAAAGAGAAATAGTGCTCTAGAGTTGAATGAAAGAGGTTTTTTCCACCTTCGTGCTACAAAATATCTGGTGGATGGAATGCAAGAAATGTAGCTCCCTATGAAGAGAGAAAAAGTTTAAGTTTAACTTATAGGTCTGTTGAACTCTAGCGGCCGGGATAGCAGTGAAAAGCCCGCAGCTACGCGGAAGCATACTGGCGCGAGGACACCTCTAGCGCGGAAGTTAGAGGCTGTGTAAAAAGTAAAATTCTCTTTATTAAATAGGCAATATGTCATGGCAACAAAACCCAGCTATCCTTAGTCTGTACTGCTCTCATGAGTTTGCAAATGAGGTGGTAATGCATCAGAAAAGCTGATGAACAATTAAAGTATTGAAAGTGAAGCGATAGGAATTTCTTAGAAGAAAGGTTACTCTAAAAAGGATGGAGTCTGTAAAATAAACTGTGCCAGTTAATAATTGTAGTAATAATAACTGATGTTGGAATGTGGTCAACTCCCAACGCTTCGCATTGCTGCAATGATATAAAATTTAGTTGGGAGTTGTCCATCATTTCGACATTAAATGCATTCATAAACTAAGTTTGATTCTACCCTCGAACCAAATAGAAAGTTGGGATACCGTCATCGCCCGGTTTTGAAGTGGTGCGGTCCATTTTTTTCGGATGTTGACATAGGCCAAGTAAACCAATTTCAATTGAGCCATTTCCGAAGGAAATGCCGCCTTGGTCTTTGTTACTTTGCGCACCTGGTGATGAAAGCCTTCGATGCCGCAGTAGCTACCTATGTTTGGTAGGCACAATTATCCATCCCATCGTTAGATCAAATTGAGGTATCGATTTTATCGTTCTTTACCTTATCTTTAAGTTTTGGTTATCCTATCTTAAACTTGAAGAATGAATAAGAGTTGGCTATTGGGGCTACTCGCACTCGCTTTGGCGTGCGATCCACCCAAAGATGCAGTTAAACCTGTGGTCGAAGAAGGTCTTTTTATTAATGAGGTATTTGCATCGGGCGAAGATTGGATTGAAATCTACAACTCGCTCACTACCACCAAAGATGTAAGTGGTTTTTCGATTTCTGATAACCAAACTACGAAGTATAAATTGCCCACCGGCACCACCATTCCCGCCAAGGGCTATTTGGTAGTGATTTGCAATGACTTGGCTACCGGACTTAACACGAACTTTAAATTAGATGCTGCCGGAGAAACGGTTTACCTTGAGAATGCTTCGGGTACGTTGATCGATCGGGTGCAATATCCTGCCTTGGACAATGGTCAAAGTTATGGTCGCTATCCGGATGGCTCTACAC
>JABFSO010000101.1 GCA_013140555.1 Cyclobacteriaceae bacterium
GACTTGCATGCACATGAATGGCGGAGACAATTAAGAACAGCTTCTGGACAGACAAAATTCAAAATCAAATTTTACGGACGACTTCACGAAGATTACAAAAATTTGATCGTTGGGACAGACTTTGCCCCGTCATTAGTTTTTGCGGTTGACACCACAACGGGACAAGAAATTTTATTATTTGACGGCTGCAAACACGGATACAACGCTTTATTCTGTGACACGTTTACGGACGAGCAAATTAAAAACAGACCATCAACAAATTATTATACTGACAGTGACGGCAAGGACACATTTGAAATTATAATTTCGACATATAACGGTTTTTACTTCGATGAAGAGTTTGCAGACCAAGTTGACAAAAACGGCTTAATAGAACTTATTGACGGAACAAAAATGGAATTTGAAAAAGTAAAACGCAACGCTTACGACACGTTACAAATTTGGGCGACAAATGACAATGGAAAAACTATTGATTTTGGGCAATCCTATAAATCGTAGAAATCACAGTCCAGACAATTTTACTTTTTTTGGAGGTGTGGGAGGGATTAGTGAAATTTGATAAAGTAAAGGCTGCCCTATATGTAAAATATGCGCAAGTTTTGGGAGTATACACAGGTTTTAGGCTAAACATGCGTATGCCCCCAGTTGTGGCCAATTGGGTGTGCTTCGTGGACAATGAAGTATGCGATGATAGAAAGTTGTTATGAACGAAGCTAAACCATTGTATTGTGGGTCACCTCTATCAACGTTATGAAGGAGAATTTTCAAATTTAGAATTTCCTACTTTTCAAAAAGAGCCTTACATTAGACTAAACAAAACCCAACTATGTATGGCAAAGAAAGCAAAGAAAGCGTCAAAAAAAGCCGCAAAAAAGAAAAAACCACCGGTTAAAAAGAAAAAGTAATCATGAACGTTGAACCGTCAAGTAATGCTTTAATAAATGAACTGTGGTTAACACTAATTGTAACCATTATCAGTTCAATAATCACATGGAGTTTTTTGCTGATGGTTCAACGTGTAGTTCTTCCTTGGTATGAAAACCTGACATACAAAGGTATTAGGCTTGAGGGTAGCTGGCAATCCACAACTTCATCACATAAAAAAGTTACGCACCATGAATTTATGGACATCAAGCAACGTGGACATATTTTAACTGGTTATTATTTTGTAAAAAACGAATTGAAAAAATCCAAACCAATTCTTTCAAATTACTCCCTAGAAGGGCGAATTGTTAATAATCATATTTCACTTTCTTGTTTCATCAAATCACAAAAACAAATTGGTATCGTGCAATTTCTTCTAGAGATTGATGAAGGAGGCGAAGCCTTAACAGGTAAGGCACTATGGATAAATAGAGCCGAAAAAGACATCATGGTAACAGATGATTACAATCTTCAAAGAGTTAAGTAGGACTTTACCCAATACGTGGACTTAAACAGATAGGCGGGAAAAAGCAGACGGTGACTGACATATAAGGCTTAAACGAAGCACAGCCACGCACGAAACCCACTACAAAGCAATTCGCTTTTTTGGCTGGGGTTCGTTGTAAGCCTCTGTTGCACTGATGCTTTGGTAGTTTCCCTCATTGGAATTTAATTGAGTGGAGCGTGGATTTGTAGCGGGATGATTTGCTCACTTCAATTCTCAGCAGACTCTCCGCTTCGGGACTGTCACACTCAAACATCCGTTCTCGTACCCAACATCCCGCCAATCCTAAAATCCTGCACTTAATCAGACAGTGAGTAGTCTACACATTTCGGAGCTCTCACCCGCCATTAACTATTAACGAATAACTTTTTTGCAGGTGTAGGAGCGAAGAACGAAATTTGCTTGACAACCTTCAAAGACTACATGGACAAGGGACTATTAATACTACTCGTTGGGCTTTTACTTGGAATGACTTCGTGTGACCCTGCGATAGCTGTTGTTATTCAAAACAAAAGTAAATCGGACAAGCATATAAAGGTATTCTATCCAAAACAGTTTAAGTTTCAGCGCGACCATGAATACTCATCTGGGCTAAGAGACTCTTTACAGACCTATGACCTAAGCGTTGATGACAACTATTTAAATCCGAAAGTGATTCCAAAGATTAACTGGGACACAGTCTCTCGAACCTATTCATTCTTCCTTAAAAAAAATCATAGCGCAAAAATTGAAAGTCGGATTGGAGTTAATCCAACATGGGGACAAATGTTTGTAATCGAGAAGTTGGACACTGTTAAGTTAGACCCAAAAAGCAAAGACTTTCATAGGAGATCTAAGATTAGATTTGGGGGTACGTGGACTCATACAATAACAGATAAATGAAATTTCTGTCCGCGCAGTGTGCCGCGAGACTCTTTCGCTAAATGATAATCACAACAGTTTTGTTGTTTTTTACTACTCATAGATTTCAAAGAGATTCACCCACACTCTATCTTCTTCCCCCACCCAATAATCCCGCCAATCCTAAAATCCTGCACATCCCGAATCAGACAGTGAGTAGTCTACACATTTTCGGAACTCTCACCCGCCATTAACAATTAACGAATAACTTTTTTGGAGGTGTGGGAGCGAAGAACGAGATTTGTTAAACGGCAACAAGAGGTAAGTAAAGGTTGCAAGCTTAAACTAAAACATGTTCATGTAGAAATGCTTGAGGCCTTGCGTAAGGACGAAACACAAATTAGAATAAGGTGAAAGACGACAATCAAATAATAGAACCTCCTGACGATTTGGACGGAGCAAAAGTTATTAAATGGGCATGGTCTGGCCACAAACCTTTTGGGCTACTATCAATTGTGGACAGCGATTCAGAGCCGATAGAAGTATATGGACTCGCAATTTGCCAATACAGTGACTCAAACGGTGTTTACAGATTTAGTTGTGATAAGGACTGGGAAGTGCAACAAGATGGATTGTATCAATCTGTTGAAGACGCTATTGGACAACTTCCTGATCAATATAAGCTGATAACAGCAAAATGGCAAACAAAGTGAGCAGCATAGTCGCTAAAAATAAGCCTGCTCGTCTCGTCTCGCAACGCAGTGGCAAGTGACACAAAGATTAAAGTAACAAACGGAATAATCTTCCGTCCCAGCAGAGTCTCCGCTTCGGGAATCTCTGCGTAACACACTATAAAGCTCTCTCTTCTCACCCCACCCAACTATCTCGTAAGTCCTGATTTAAGACAGTAGCGTGCCCGCCTCGCAACAGAGGTTATCTTAAATCTTACTACTTACTACTAAAGTCCTAGTTCGCGCTCCAATATAAAAGAATTCCGGACTTTCTTGTCATGAAAAAACCACACGTTTTGTAGAGATTTTACGACAAGACTTTTTTTGGAGTAGTGGGAGAGAAGAACGAAATTTGGTATCACAAACAACGAGCGGATATAGGCGAAATACGCGCAGGGTTTAGGGTGAACATGCACATTACTAATGTTGTAGGTAAGACGGTCGGACAGAGAAAATAGAGATGACTAAATTATTAGGCGTGGGACATTTACGTAACGGCAGTATGAGAAGATTATTTTTTGTGTCAATTATTGCTTTGACGACAATTTCAGCTTCTGCTCAAAGTACAACCCCTACTCAAAATATTTCCACAGATAGTACGGTTGTCTTCCGACTCTTTTCTACGAGTAACATGTATAATTTTATCAAATTAAATACAAGAAATGGAAAAATGTGGCAAGTTCAATGGGGTATAGAAGACAAATATCGATTTCAGACTAAACTATCAGACATCTCTTTGGTAAATATAGATGAAGAGAAGAATGGCAGATTTTTTCTCTACCCCACTACAAACACATATAATTTCATTCTCCTCGACCAAATAGACGGTAGAGCGTGGCAGGTACAATGGTCATTAGAAGAAAAAAATAGGATGGTAATTCGGATATATTAAATATCACATTGAATAAGAATGCGAATGAAAGGGCATTTTCATATGTAGACAACAAAACATTTGACAGTGTTTCGTAGAACAGTTCCGGCAAGACCTGAATTTAACCAGTTGACAAGCTCTAGTGAGGCAAATATGGTTTTAACGTACCGACTTAGAATTTATGTTGTATAACGGTCTTATTGGCTTGAGTTATGTTTAATTATTTCGCTAATAATCGTAAATACTTTTTCGAATTCACTTAGATCAAAGTTTGAAAAGTCTTTATGCGAGTTATATACCCTCGATGCGAACACCGTTTTTGAATGAGCTACTTGAACTCCGGTTGTGTTCTTTATTAAATCAACTTTATAATCAAATATTTTTTTATCAAACTCATTAATTGCTAGTGGAGTTTTCAATATCTCTCTTTTTTGAGTAGTGGTATTATTAGTTAAGTTTACTTCGATTGTTTCCTTTATTTGATTGGTAAAAAATAAACTCTTCCCGGTATCTGTATCAATAGTATTGACTTCTGAGTCTGTGTAATACATTTCAACTGATATGTTAGAATAGTTTTCCCTATTGGAAGGGGTTGGCAAACAAAATGAATATACATTGTTACCCCAGTACTTAAAACTTGAATTGTTATCACCATTCATACTCTTAATTATCTCAGGCGAATCACGATCAAATATGCATATGTATTTTCTCGATTTAGGTTTATGACTTTCCTTCAAACAAAATTTTTTAAGAACAGAGTCACCGAATTTTAAGTTTTGTTCATATTCCCAAAACTCCACATCGATGGCATCTTTTTTGAAGCCTTTGAAATGGCTAAGCGCGTTTTTTAGATGTTTCCAATCTGTATGACCTTCGGTAATTATTAATGGGAGTTGGGATCCATTATCTTGGTACTTAGGAATAGAATCTTCTTCTTTTATTAACTTCTCTAAATCTTTCTTAAGTTTAATATAAAGCTTATCACTTCCAGTTAATTTCTTCCTTATGTATCCAATGTAATGAACCTTCCCACTAATTATGTCTCTTAGCGATGGTCTTTGCCGTAAAATATTTCTGTTTTTCGTACTATATTTTTCAAAGTGTTCACGTTCAGCTTCCTCAAGCCCATATTTACCCCAAGCATTTAGCATTGCTCTAACTTGCCTAACATATTTCCTCTTAACATTTGGTGAAACGTTGACCACAACACCGGTAACTATTTGTTGCTGATATTCTGAACGAAATGATATTTTCTCTTCATTAATTTCAAAGCCGTTTTTTGATATAATTGATTCGAGTTTTGTGTTTAGCTTTACTTTACCAGTTTTAATACTTGAAATTTGTTTAGGAAACTTTTTGCAAGAAGTAGAGAAAGTTATGTCATCAGCATATCTAGAATAATAACACTTATTTTCTAGAGCGAATTTTGAAAGTTGTCTATCAAGCTTTAAGCAAATAATATTTGAGATGACCGGAGATGAGGGTGCACCTTGGGGTAGTGCATTTTTATAACAACATATTTGAGCCAAGATTGTCGCAATTTCAGGCGAAAAAGCGAAGGGTGGAGACATAAACATACCACGAACTCTGCCAAAGTTGATAGAGGAAAAAAAATCTTTTAGATCAATATTAAGTATGAATCTCTGCTTTGCATGTATTTGAGCGTTGGTCTTTACACTTTTTCCCTTTTCGAATCCATGGGAATAAATTAATGGCCTATAAATTAAGTAAATAACATCACTAATCTTGCGCTGAAGGAATTTAAGTTTTTCATTTGGAGAGAGTATTATTCTTATTCCCCCATTCTTTTTTTTTAACTTAAACTCCTTATATTTTTCGTCTTCAGGGACCTTATAAACCCTATAAGTTAAGACACTATGTCTGAGATTAAAAAAAACTGCTAGCTTCTTGATTGAATCTGTAGCAAGAAATGAATTGCGCAGCTCCTCATTTTTTTTGGCTAGCTCCTCAGGCGATAGCTTATTAGACTCCATTTTAAATATATTAAGGGGTAGTGAGTATTTCAACTTATAGTGAAACATGTACGTGTACAGGAACAAGAAACACGTTCACGATAACAAAGTAGTTAACTTTTAGATGAATTGTCGCAGGAACACAACAAGCAAAGCAAATAGTTTCTCACTACCCCATATTTTAAAGTTAATAAAGTTTTCGAATTAATCATTACTACTAATTATTTAAGGTATTGCTGATTTAGATACCCCGCGCCAATATAAAAGAATGCATGACTCTCTTGTCATCAAATCTCTACACGATCTTGTAGAGATTTTACGACAAGACTTTTTTTGGAGGTGTGGGAGGGAAGAGCGAGATTTGTTAAGAACAAAACATAATTCTCTCCGGATTGATAGAATGAAAAGATTTACGAGGTGCCGATGAACTCATGAAAGCAGAATCACGGCAATCATATAAATCATAAAAATCACAGTCCAGACTATTTGACTTTTTTGGGAGGTATAGGAGGTGCGAGATTTGTTAAGGGCAACGTGAAGTAGATGAGTGTATTGTGGATAAACATTTTATAAATAATACGTAGATAGAAAATGAAGATTACAGCAATACAATTACAGAATTTGCGTGGGTTTCAAAATGTTCCTAAGACCGATTTTTCTGAACGAATAAATATTTTTATTGGTGCAAACAACTCTGGAAAATCAACACTACTAAATGCAATATTTCAATTGCAACGGCATGTTTTGACTAGCCAAGACATAACGATTGGTCAGAAGAGTGGAAAGATTGAATTATATTTTTCGGGCACTCATCAATCACTTAATGGTAAAATACCGGAGTACAATCGAATAATATGTCATCTTGGAAATCCTGGTATGGCATATGGACTTAGAGATGGCGCAGACCACAGTGGATTTAATCGCATACCTGAGCAAGAACCAAATAATTTAATATATCCGTATTTATCTAAAAGAAAAACTGTTAGTTATGCTAATACAATAAATGAGGCCAATGCTAATTCTGTTGCAGGTAATTTCGAAAACTTGTATTCAAAAATTGACAGATTAATAACGCCACAATTTCAACCAGGCAATAGCCAGTATGTAGAGGCTTGCGAAAATATTCTAGGATTTCAAGTTTCAACTCTTGCTCTTGGAGCAGGGAAGAAGGCAGTTTACTTTGTCCATAATTTGGAACATATCCCATTAACTGCAATGGGTGAAGGAGTGGCAAATATTGTTGGATTAATTACGGATTTATGTGTTGCGGACGGGAACATCTTCTTGATTGAAGAACCTGAAAATGACATTCACCCTAAAGCTTTAAAAGCTTTATTGAGACTTATTATTGAAAAGTCAGAGATGAATCAATTCTTCGTTTCTACTCATTCCAATATTGTAATGAAATACTTGGGTGGTGCAACGGATTCAAAAATATTTAAAATATCAAACGAGAAACGAGATCGTAACCGACAGAATATGTTTGTTTCAGAGATTAAAGAAGTCTCCCAAAACCCGGAGGATCGAAGACGAGTTTTAGAAGATTTAGGATACGATTTCTTTGATTTTGATTTATGGAAGGGTTGGTTATTCCTAGAAGAATCATCTGCTGAAGTTATAATTAGAGACTATTTAATAGAATGGTTTGTTAAACCGCTAAAAGGTAAAATAAGAACCTTTTCAGCTGGAGGAAGTTCCTCGGTAATCCCAAAATTTGAAGATTTCGATAAGCTATTTATTTTCCTTCATTTAGAGCCAACCTATAAAAATAGAGTTTGGGTTATTGTTGATTCTGGAGAAGAAGAAGGAGAAATAATAAATAAGATGAGAGAAAAGTATACTAAATCCGGATGGAATGCATCAAATTTTACTCAATTCGCTGAGCACGATTTTGAAAAATATTACCCCTCAGATTTTAAATCAAAGGTGGATGAAGTTATTAGTATCACAGATAAGCAAGAACGAAGGAAAGCAAAGAAACAACTTTTAGACGAAGTGAAACTATGGATCGCTTCAGACGAAGATGCAGCCAAGGAGAAATTTAAAGAAAGTGCAAAAGTAGTAATTGAGAAGCTAAAACAAATCAATAAAGAGATTAATAAATAAATTAATCAATTTACAGGAAGACTGCCATTAATTTTAGTGGTCGGAGGGAAGAGCGAGATTTGTTTAAAGTATGCGAAATATGCTCCAACGTTTAATCGTATGGATAATGTAATGTTACTAACAAACTGTGACAATAGACAATAATAAACAGAATAGACTTTAAATGACACCAGAACAAAAAAGAGCTGCATCAATAATCCAAAGCAGATTTATAAACTGCAGACGAGATTTAATAAATATATGGAGAGATTATGACTTTGCTCAATTCCTTGTTACCGCATTGCTGTCTTTAGTTTGCAACTAAAGACTTACACTTCATTTATCGTAAATGGTATTGCTATCTTCGTTTTTGTAAATTTGGATTAAAGAAATGGGAGTTCGCGTACAATTTTGGGAGACACCCGAAGACGACATTAAAAAGGCTATCATTAACGATTTTGAAAAGTTCAAGGTTTGGTATCTTTCAATAGCAGAGGAGTTTCCGGACGAGGTAAACTATGACATCTTGGATTTTATTGAACGAGAAATCAATCCTCGTAAATTATTTGAAGAAATCGACCACCAGTTAATTGACGAGCTTGTTGGAATTTATATCGGAGAGTTCTGTGACTATGGACCTGGAAACAAAAAAACCGTTAAAGACTCTACCTGTTTAAATATTAAAAATTACGAAAACGACTTGAATACAATTCAAAAGAGATGCGACAGAAGAGTGGTGGAATTGTGGGGCTATATAGTAAAAGGCAAGTCAATGATTGAGCCGAAAAACATGGAAATTGACGACACTGTATTCCGATACTCAGTACTCAGCGAAGAAGAATGTCAATTCCTATTATACGAATTATCCAAAAACTTCGATGTGACAACTCCCGACAATTTTAATAGAATGCCGGGGATCGGTTCAGTCATTAGGGCAATAGAAAACAAGGAGAGTATGGGACTCCTGATAACAGTAGCCTAAACAGTTTGATCCTTCTGTCCCAACATCCTCTCTGCCTCAACACGCTGCACTGCTGTCCTTAGTTTGCAACTAAGTACTGACACTTGATTTATCGTAAATGCTATTGCTATCTTCGTTTTTGTAAATTTGGATTAAATTTATTTCTCCGCGGAGTCTCCGGCACGGGACTCTGCGGCCACCCGCACTTGCGGCAACTTATATTCTCCCTCTACTCTTAACTTAGTTAAATCGACATCTTCTAACTGCACTCTCGTTAGTGGTCTTCATCAACGATCTTTATTTCTGTAACATTTGTTTTTCGCCCCAGGCCCGCATCAACTTGATGAAGGGAATGAGTTCCTTGCCCGTAGCGGTAAGCGCGTATTCAACTTTAGGCGGAACTTCCACATACACTTTTCGCGAAATCAGTTCATCTGCTTCCAGTTCTTTGAGCGTCTGCGATAACATCTTCGGAGTAATGCCAACTACCGCTCTCTTCAATTCACCATAGCGTAAAAGTCCGTCTCTCAGCACCCACAAAATCCTGCCTTTATACTTCCCCCCAATTCGTTGAAAGGCATAATCCACTGCACAGTGCGCTTTCCTTACGTTTTTCTTCATCTCAATTAGAAAATTTAAAGACTTGATAATCAGTGATAGTATAGTTTTAGTATCCAGGGCACTATTCTGTATGTACTTGATGTAAATGTATTATATGTTTCTATTTACAAAATCCCAATTAAATAAACCAAAAGAAATGATGCATGAATTAGCCAAAAGAGTGTTACACTTTCCACCAGTTAAAATTAGCGTAGGAATAGGAATTTGCTTTTCATTATTCGTTGGAATCCAAAACTTCGTCTTAAAGCCATTTTTTTATAGCCTGACGGACGATAGAAATATCGCAGATCCAATGATCCATTGCATTTCTTTCATCGTCTTACTACTAGCATATTACTATTTGTTTCGATGGTATGACAAAAGAGAAATCACCGAACTATCCCTCAAACACTTTCCCAAAGAAATGTTGGGAGGTTTTGCTTTTGGGTTTTTAACGATTTCTTTATCCATTTTCATTTTGTATTTATTAGGATACTATCAGGTTCTCAGCATAACGACTGCACACTATTCAATAAAATTATTCACACTCTTAATGGTAGCTGCGCTAATCGAAGATTTGTTTACAAGAGGGTTAGTCGTGCGCGAACTCGAGGGGTGGCTAGGCACCCATACAACACTCATCATCGGTATGCTATTAGAAACGTGGCATGTGTTTAATCCCAATTCAAATCTTTTTAGCCTATTCACAGATTTAATATGGGGATTCACGATGACCATGCTCTTTGTATATACCAAAAGAATATGGCTACCATTTTTCTTTCATCTGGGATGGAATTTCGCACAACCTTTTTTTGGTTCAAATCTGACGGGGCTGGACAACATGGGAAGTATCATCCAATCGAAATTTAGCGGACCCAATTTGATAACGGGTGGAGCGGTGGGTATTGAATGTTCTATTTTCACCGTCACCTTCCTATTGCTCATTGGTGTTGTCCTCTATGTGCGTGCAGCGAAAGAAGGAAAAATTGTCAAGAGGAAACCGTTTCGAATATGAATTTGAAAGAATCCTTTTCACAAGTTGAAAAGTATTTTTGGCCACGAATTATTGGTGAAGTCAACGACCAATATATAAAGGTTGTAAAAATCAAAGGACAAGACGTGCCGTGGCACCGGCATGAGCAGGAAGACGAACTATTCTATATTGTAGAAGGCGAGCTTCTAATGGAAGTTGAAAACCAACCACAATGGATCATGCAGACGGGCGATTTCTATGTCGTAAAAAAAGGCGTTGTCCATCGGGTTTCCTCAACGAAAGAATGCTGCGTCATGTTGATAGAAACCAAAACTACCCGACACACCGGAAATGTAGAGTCAGCCATCACGAAATCAATTGAATCGCAAGCTTATTAAAATAGAATGTTGTCACCTCCAATTCCATGCAGCATTTATTTCTCTGCAGTCTCCGGCACGGCACTCTGCGGCTGCTCTTTCTTTTGTGATTTAAATAGTCTATAGCAAGTTCACTCACTGTTTCGTATTTTCACCAAATGAAAATAGATGAAGCATGGCGTGACACTCCTTGGCGGGAGACTGTGCAGCTTACGTACCAACAAAATGTTAAAAAGAATTAAACAAGTGGTGATACTTTTCTTTTTGATGATTGCTTTTAGTAGTCATACATTCGGTCAAAATACCGTTACCAAAGAAATACTGTGGACAACGGATTGGAGTCCCGATGGGAAGTACATCGCGATTGGCGGAAACATAGATACACTACTAATTTACAGTGCTAAAAATTTGAAGCCATACAAATCCTTTCCAATCAAAAATACCATTACGCGCATCAAGTGGCATCCGCATTTAAATATGATTGCAGTGGCCACACAGATGTCGGTCCAAAAATCATTTCTACTGGATTTAAATACAAATGAAATTGTAGAGCTAAACGGCATTTCGCCAGACGGTGCCAGAGGTGTTGACTGGAATTACACCGGTGAGTATCTAGCCGTGGCCGACAATGATGGACAGATATTGATATATGATAGTAAAGGAAAATTAATCAGAAGATTTACGAATGAAACTACAAAGAGTATAACGGCTATCGATTGGCATCCTAAAAAAAATGTTCTCACAACGGTAACGGATAAAATTCGCTTTTTTGATGTGGAAGGAAATTTACTAAAATCGATAAAACATAGACAAGAAGATGTGATGTTGCTGAGTATAGCCTGGCACAAGTCCGGTTCATTTTTTGTGACTGGCGACTATGGAGATGAGAAAAATAAGTCGCTGCTTCAATATTGGAATGAACAAGGTGAGCTTTTGAAATCAATGGATAACAGCAAAGGTGAATACAGAAATCTAGCATGGAACGCAAAAGGCAACCAACTAGCAACAGCTAGCGATGCCTTGAGAATTTGGGACACCCAAGGTAATCTTATTTCAGAAGGAAAGTCGAACGACTATTTATGGGGTGTTTCCTGGAGTAGAAAAAGTAACCAAATTATCACTTCAAGTTTAGAGCAAAGAATAATACTTTGGGATAACCAGGCGCAAAGAATAACAACTATTGAATAAATGTTATGCACTAGATAGAACATAACCTTCACTAAATCATCTTACAAATACACATGAATACAAACCTCACTCATGAAATTTATAATTCGAGAGAATTAAATGCACCGGTAGAAGTAGTCTATCAGGCGTTTGCCAATCCACTTCATTTAAAAGAGTGGTGGGCCCGGATTTACGAACACCATCCATGAATTTAATTTATTGCCCGAAGGAAAGTGGCTATTAACCATGCCCCCCCCAGTTATCCGTAGTTTCTATTAGTCTAAACTGCTATCTTTAGTTTGCAACTAAGGACTGACACTTGATTTATCGTAAATGGTATTGCTATCTTCGTTTTTGTAAATTTGTCTACCAATCCTGATTCAGGCAGCAAGACATTTTTGCATCTCTGGCATCGAAAAGCGAGATTTGCCATAGCGCAAATTCACTCTCTTATAATTTATAAAAAATGAAAAGAACAATAACGACACTTTTGATCTGTTTTTTATTCACTCGACTTTTCGGTCAGGTTGTACCATTGGCTGACAGCATCAAAAACGTTAAAATTTTTGGGTTGAAATCAATAACCACGAAGTTTAAAACCATTACTGACTTAGAAAAATACAATGGTTTGGAAATGGTAAAGATAAAATTCAACCAAGCAGGACAAAAAATCTATGAGATGTATTTTAGACCCTTTGATGTAGTCGACTACACCCAAGAGTACTATTATAAATATGATAATAATGGTCTCCTGATAGAGAAACTAGAAATTCAAAAAGACCCCGATGGGACTTCATCCAATAAATGGGCCTACTTCTACAACAACAATGGTCTGGTTGTGAAGGAATTTAATTACCTGACGAAGGATGATAAAGAACCAGCTCTCATGATCTCATACGAGTATGATCTCAAAGGCAGAGTTAAAAAAGAAATTCACTTACACCTCATTGCTCCTAAGCAGAATTCTTATTTAAATAAGAGTTGTGAATATTTTTACAACGATGACGGAGCCATTAAGGAGATGAAAGAATCCTGGACTAATAGTGATTATGCTTTTTTGGAAAAATATGAGTACCAAGGAAAAAATCTCGTGAAAAAAACAAGAGAAAGTAATGGAGCCATTCAAGTAAAGACCACCTATGTGTACAATGCGCAAAAAAAATTGGCAAAGGAGTTTACCATCAACGCGATGACTGATTACGAACAGACGATTGTATATTCCTACAACAAGAAAGGACAACTTACTGGGAAAACGAACTTATATAAAGATGGAACTTCCTCAAAATATGAATATACGTATGCTGACAATGGCCAATTGAAAGAGGAATTTTGGTTTAAAGAGAATGGGACAAAAGCTTTTTCGTTCGTTACTTCTTATGAGAAGTAATTTATAAAGCCATGTACATAACCAAAGCCCTTCATCCCAATCCTGCCGATAAAAAATGAGTGACGAGATACTTTTCAACATTGGACTTAAAAGCAGCGACTTTGAGGCTCCGGTCGGCTCCAGAAAAGAATTAATTGAAACAATATTGGGTTCAGCCCGACTATTTAGAAAAGTACTTCAACATTTCGTCTTTAAAGAACTAAAGACTTATTTCAAAAATCCGGAGTTAGACTTCTCAGAAAAAACCGACAAATACTTTCCTTATTGGGGACGCAAAAAAGACTGGCTACGGTTCAAGAACTCAATAGAACTTAATGTGCCAAGCTTGCGAACAGAGAGTGCAGCTAAAGTATCCATGATTATTTACACAGTTTTTTATGGCTGGGTTATTCATTTACTTTTAAAGTTTGCAGACTTTTTTGTTCACATGAGTTTAAGTGGGTTCGGACTTGGAGGACTGCTTATTATTGGATTTCTATTTCCTATTGCAGGAATTTTTGCACTGGGACAAACGCACCTACCTGCTAAAAATATCGAGGAACTAGTTGACAAAATTATTCAAGAAAACATGTTCGACTACCTAACAGACGACAAAGCAAAATTCAAGGAAAGACTGGAAGCAGAATTAAGTGAGAGCTAATCAGCCAGCGCACACAATGCTTATTGCAATCGGGACTGTGCGGCATTGAAGTTTATAGTTCTTTATTTATCCCACAGCTATCCTTAGTCTACCCTTCCAACCAAAATTCAGACAACAACACGATTTTTGGAGGTGTGGGAGGGAAGAACGAGATTTGTTAAAAGAAGAAGTTTGCGGATATAACAGAAATATGGACAAGGTTCGTGGTAAATATGTGCATATCTTATTTGGGCACAAGTTTATGACGACATACAATCAGGCAACCAATTGACAATGAAAAACGCTTTCAAAAAAACATTGAGAATATTCAAGTATCTGTCAATAGTATTTTCCGTTGCTTTTTGGATTTATATGATTTATGATGACTTCATTTTTATTGAAAAATATGGACTGAGACTTGAATATATTGGACTTTGGTCTATGTGGTATTTTACCTTTTTTTTAGGGTTTGCATTTTACTTTTGGGTAATTGCTTCTTTGATTATTTTAATCTATCACAAAGTTTTAAAACGAACAAAAGTAACTTGACAAATGAAATTAATTCGAGTATAGTGGAGCGTTAACATCAAAATTAAACTACGACAAACGGAATATGAAAAAATACAAATCTGATATCTCTGGACACCTAGACATATTTGTAACGTAGAACAAGGATGTGTTGGACGGAGAAAAGATGAAATGGAAGGAAATTTTAATTCACGGGGACCCAGAAGGATTAAAGTCATTTGCCCAACTTTTAATAAAGTTAGCTGACACAAATCAGGAGAACATTGACGGACTTCCTGTGGAAGCACGCGAACATATACACCTACGACCAAAGTTTGACTTATCTGAAAGTTCAGAAGAAATAATTATAGGACGACTGGACGCCAAAGGAACAGGTCACTTTTACGATAGGTATATTGAAAAGAATATCAGATGACGGTGGAGAGTCAGCTATTGCCAACAAAAGCTTATTGCGAGCGGGCAGGACTGTGCGTCATTGAAGATTGCAGTTCTATATTTATCTTTATCATCCCGCGAAGCGCGGGAGGGCGCAGGTTTTAATTGCCCGCTAGTAATAAGTTAAACGTTATGGGCATTACGTTGCACTTCGATTCAAATGACAAATGCAGAAAGAGAATTAGTAACTAAAGTTAACAGTGGACAGCTTACCATTGAACAATTTAATCAACAGTTTCCAGCGGACATAAAAAAATCAAAGGACTATGTGATTAATGAAATTAGAAGCGCGATTGACAACGGAAATGTTGACGACCTTGAACTTGCAATTTCTCTAATTTGGATAGCTGGTGTAGACAAACAATGTGTTGACATTCTGAATGAACTTTTGATTAATCCTAATCACCGCAGCCATCAACTCGTTACAAAGACCATTCAAGAATTAAAAAGCCCAAGTAGTGTACCTTTTATCAGACAAATGCTACAAAGTAACTTTGAATACTTGGCTTATACTGGCTCAGACTCAGACGCAATTGCAAAATGGTTTAGTTGGGCTCTTTATTCAATCGGTACGAGTGATGCAATTGAGTTGATGAATGAGTATTCTAATTCTAGTGACGAAGGAGTCAGGAAGGAGATGGCTTACAGATTAAGTAAAGTAAGAATGTAACTGCACCCCAGCTATCCTTAGTTTTCCCCCGCTATTAGTAGCATGTGTTAATCATAACTGCTGTCCTTAGTTTGTAATCAAAGTACTTACGCTTGATGTAGTGTAAATGGTATTTCGACCGGGATTTTAGTAAAGTTTGAGAGATTGGAAGAAGTGCTGAGTGAGATTAAGAGTAAGTTTAAAAATATCCCCTGGCCAAGAGGGGTGCCCGCAGGGCGGGGTGGTCGCGGGGTGCCCGCTAGCTATCGGGCGGGTGTCCAAGCCTGTCCTGACAACATCCTCAGGATCAAAAACCCCCTTTTTACG
>JABFSO010000161.1 GCA_013140555.1 Cyclobacteriaceae bacterium
CTAATTACTCGATATAGAAAATAATCTCTTGCTCTAAACGATTGACATCAAATCCTTCATTACCAAAAAGATCGGTTATGCCTGATTGAATACGATGGCGAATTTTTTCAATCCGAATCGGATCAAGTTTTTCAACCTGAATCAGGCTTTGCGCGATGTTGTTTATGTATTCTTTGAATCTCCCTTCTAAAGCTGCGCCTTCGGCTAAACGAAATTGTTCGCATTTTGTCAGCGCCTCATTGACTTGCTGAACGATTTTATCCCACTCAGCAGGATCAAGTTCTTCCTTGCCAGTGGAGATCAAAACATCGGGAGAGCTCAATGCCAACTGAAACAAAGATTCGTAACCGGACATTACTTTGTCTGCCAGTCGTTTCAATTCACTGTAATAGCTAACAAATAGTTCTTCGTTGTAGCGTTGTGTTTCACCTCCACGAGCTGCTTGTTGAAGATCTACTGTTAAAGAGATTTTACCTCTTTCCAGTTTATCGACCACCAAGTTCCGGATATCAATTTCCTTTTCAGAATATTTGCGTGGCAACCGAAGGTTAAGATCAAGGAATTTTGAGTTGAGTGATTTGACTTCTACCGATAGTGCGAGCGAGCCGCTGTTTAATACTACCTGACCGAAGCCAGTCATTGATTTAATCATGCACAGGTGGTTTAGAAATCGAAGCCTAAGGTAACGTACAATCTTGGATTCTTTACGGTATAGTTTTCAACAGGCCACGCGGCATCCAGTTTAATATAATATCCAAAAATCATGGAGCGGAAACCAGCGCCATAGCTATATAGCCAGGGATTGAGGTATTCTTTAATTTCAACTTTGAATGGACTGCCCTCTGCTTTTTCAGGAACAACTCGAATTCGGCCATTATTATCATTATCAAATGGTATCGGGCCTGTCCAGCTACTTCCGAAATCATAAAAACCAGTCAGCTGAAGGTTGCGGAAGAAGTTTGATGTGATTGGTCCACTTGAGAGTGCACGGATTAGTGGAATTCGTAATTCTGCATTCATTAAAGCCGTGCTGTTGCCGTATAAAGTGGCGTAATCAAATCCGCGCAGGCTTGTGGCAAACTCTACAAAGAGCAAGTTTTCGTTATACTGTCCTTTTTGACTTGCCAAAGGATTTTGCACACCGCTGTAATTGAAAGAGTTTGCTATCCAATTATCCATGCCACCTAACAGATAGTTTTTTGGGGAGTTCCCGTAAAATGTACCGGCATACCCACGAACCGCTAAGACAATTTCTTTATAGATTTTCTGATAGTGTCGAAAATCTAAAGAGACTTGCGAAAAATTCTTGCGACTGTCGCCAACTGCTTGATAGGTGATGTAACTGAATTTTCCCCTTGTACCTTCTATTATATTCATACCTGTGGTAATCGAGTTGTCATAAACAATCTCCAATTTCGCACCGGTATAGAATTGAGTTTTGGAAGGTTTGTAAACAGGTGCAGGCGGATTATTGTTCAGAGTTGCCAGTGGATTTTGTCCGCGATCGTCAAATTGAGTGAATCCAAAAAAAGGTTTGAGCGTAACGCGTGTACGCACTGAAAGTGGATATGATGCACCCACCTCGATTTTCTGGAAAGAGTATTTCTGATTCTCTTCTTCGGCAAGTTCTCGATTGGGGGGTTGCCAAAAAATTACTTTACGATCAAATCGGGCACTAAAATCAACGCGGTGAGGCAAATACTGAAACTCGCCATACACGTCACCATTCTTCAAATCAAATGCTGTTTGAATGCCACCAAAAATGCGATAGTTCTCGAGCATGTCGTTCATCTGTGCTTCTAATCTTAAGCTCACTCCACGCAATGGGTCGACTGCCAAACTGGTTACAATATTTTCATAACTAAACTTAGGCGCATAAGGGAATGGGCCTAACACGCGACTCGTTTCGCGCGCCTTCATATAACGGGTCAGGAATGTTTCGCTCGGCTGTTTGTTTTTCACAGCCTCCTCTTCAAAAACATAGTCATCGGTGCTTAATGCTTTCTCGGTAATTGGCTTCACGGGATTGCGAGCTGTGTCTTTCTTAACATCATCAAAGGTATAGTCGTCTGTGTTAATCGGGCCTGTTTTTACAGAATCTGCTTTCGGTTTCTCGACAGGTTGTTGCGAAGTGGTATCTGCTTTTTCTTTAATGCGAGAGTTGATAAGGTCTTTGATAGAAGTAGCAGGCTTAGGTGTTTCTTTTTTCTTGCGTTCTGTGAGAACACGAGCCTGCAACACTTCTTTCCGTCTGCTTACAGGCGTGAATACTTGTCGCTGAAAATCAAAATTTTTATCAAGGAAAATATCTTCTTTCAATTTTTGCGATAAAACCACAGCTAGCATTTTGTTATCGTAGTTGATATCATAATCCTTGATGCTGCTGTTGTAGTTTGTTACCTGCGAATAAATTCCGGTTTGGCTATTGTATTTGAAGAGATTGACAATTCCGCGCTGATCGCTCAGGTAGTAAAAAGTATTTTCATCAATCGCGCGCGCATGAAAATCTTTGCTGAGTGTGTTGGTGATTCGAATCAGTTTGTTCAGTGTTGTATCGATATTATAAAGAAATAAATTGTAATTGGGAGCCAATTTTTCAAGCCCCCTTACATTTGTTTTTAATGAATCTGTTAAACGATTGGAGCTAAACACAACTGTGTTGGTGCCCGGAACGAATGCCGGATCGAGGTCATCAAATTTATCGTTGGTCAATCGCTTGGTGCGATCTCTTCTGCTGCTTAACAAGAATAAATCATTCTGTCCTTCAAAATCCGCACTGATTACCACCAGTCTGCCATTGTTTGAAAAATTGAAACTTCGGATGTTGCTGAATTTATCGAGTTCGCGCGGCAGCTTGGTGCGTGTGTTCAAATCATACAACCAAAATATGTACTGCCCTTTTTTGACACCAATCACACCGAGTGTGTTGGCATCTGACCAACTTAACAATGGCACACGGTAATCCACAGTTTGCTTGATCACACGGTTTCCCCCTTTTAAAATGGTAATCTCCTTTCCGTTTTCTAACGATTTGACCTTTACTGTAAACTCGCCCCGATCGTTTTCTGCGTAAGCAATCTTTTTACCATCCGGGCTTATTTTAACCGTGGTATAGGTTAGGTTTTTCTTGTTTCGGCTGAATCGAGAGGAATCGGAAAGTGAAACATAGTTTTGGCTCACTTTACTCTCCATTCCTCCATAGAAATTTTTCCAGTCGTTTAAAAGTTGTTTGAAAGGCACGCCAAGGGTGATCAAAATACTCTTTTCTTCATCGCGAATGATGCGTGTATAATTGAGAATATTATTGATGCTGCTCTTTCCATACTTTTCCACGATATAATTCCAAATGGATTGCCCCACTAGCGCAGCTTCTTTATCTGTCAATCTCAGGGCACGATTAATTTTTTTGCTTTTCACCAACTGCCTCACAAAATCATCCATCTCTTCATTCCAACCATGCGCTACATAATGGGAAGTTCCGTTAATAAACCAATCAGGCAGATTGAGCAATACGCTATTTTGAAACATGTCTTTCAGGCTTCCGCCAAACATCATTTCATTGACCAACAAGTCAGACATCTTAAAGATCAACTCCTGCTTAAATTCTTCAAGATTACCCGGATGGGCTATTTCTACATACGGTTTGATAAACTCCGTTTCGCCACCGGCACTGTAGCGCGTATGATTTAATCCTATATTACTTTGTTGTAAGTCGGTGATGGAATTATAAAGGAAAACCTTCGTTTTTTGATAGGGATAAAAGCCTAATAAATCAGTGATGCGATCAAACTCAGACTCCAAGTATTGCAAGGCGTCTTCCGCAGCCTTTTTCCGTTCGCCATAAAAGTGAACATCAAAATTCTCGGAGCTTAAGTATTTCCAATCAAACTCTTTAAACTGAATTCTATTCTGCCCAAAAACTTCCCGTGCCTGTTGGGCATTTGACTGACCTACAAAACACATCACCATTAGGGCAAGCATGCAAACACTTATCATTCACATAGAAAGAATTAACTAAGACCACGAATATAACGGTTTAAAACGGTTAATATTTACTTCCTTATGAATTTCAC
>JABFSO010000485.1 GCA_013140555.1 Cyclobacteriaceae bacterium
GTGTGAAAGGCTTAGCGATGCAATCATCCATACCTTCTGCCAAACACTTTTCTACGTCTCTGCGTGTTGCATTTGCAGTAAGTGCAATGATGGGCACATTGCACTTAGGCTTAGCAAATGCCCGAATATTCTTCGTAGCTTCAAATCCATCCATCACCGGCATTTGAATGTCCATCAGAACAATATCAAAATTATCATTTCGCAATTTTTCGACTGCTACATATCCGTTTTCAGAGCTTTCAACAATACTACCCCAGCTCTTTAAAATACTACCGGCATATAATCGGTTGATATCATTATCCTCAACTATTAATACGCGAAGGTTATTCATATCGCGATGCACATAATTGCCGGAACCGAAAGTGTTTTCTTTAGTCGCATTGATGTCACCCTTCGGGTAGGGCATGGTGAATGAAAACACAGAGCCTTTATCGATCGTGCTTTTTACTGAAATGGAGCCTCCTTGCAATTCAACCAACTGTTTTACGATGGTAAGACCAAGTCCAGTTCCGCCATACTTTCGGGTTACACTTGTATCAGCTTGACTGAAACTTTCAAAAATGGTATTCAATTTATCTTTCGGGATTCCAATGCCGGTATCCCATACATCGAAGCGTAGATGATAATTGGTTCGTTCCTTTTTATGTAAAGCACACTTCACTTTGATAAACCCGTTGTGAGTAAACTTCAAGGCGTTGCTGATTAGATTAATCAAAATCTGATTCAACCGAACAGGGTCGCCCAAGAAAATCTGATTAGCTTCTTTCTCCAACTCGTATGAAAGCATAATCTTCTTTTCCTGCGCCTGATGATTAAAGGTAACGATCAGCGATTGAAGCAAATCGTTTATATTAAATCCAATCTTTTCAAATTTTAACTTTCCAGATTCGATGGAGGCTAAATCAAGAATGTCATTAATAATAACCTTGAGGTTATCTGCAGCGCTTTTGATCGCGTTGAGATAAATAAGTTGCTCTGTTTCGCCCGGACGTTGACCAAGTAGCGTGGCCATACCCGCTATCCCATTGATGGGCGTTCGGATTTCGTGACTTATGTTGGCCAGGAATTGTTCTTTGGCTTTTTGTGCACGCTGTAATTCTTCCGCATCCTTTTTTCGCTGTGTGATATCACGACAGTCCAAAATCAATCCGTTGATTTTTTCTTTTTGCTTAAGATTGATGGAGTTAAACTCGAGGTATTTATACGAACCGTCTTTGCACAAGAATTGAAACTCCACCGCCTCATGATAGAGTTTCTTTTTGATTCTTGAAAAGATCGATTTAAACGATTGTGACGAGTTGGGATGGAGATAGGTGAGGAAATTCTTACCGATCAAACTCTTTGGCTTGTGTCCCAAAGTATCCTTTACAGAACTATTGTGGTAAAGAATTTTTCCATCATAGTCGATGATGAAAATAATATCAGATCCATCTTCTACAACCGCTTTATAGAAGCCACCTTTCTTAACATAGTTAGCTAATGAAGTCATGATCAGATGCCAAGCTGTTCCATTTCTTTTAGGTAGCGATAGATGGATGATTTTCCAATGTCGAGTCGCTTCGCTACATCTAATACGTTGTTATCGTATTTGTTTAGATAATTCCGAATGATGGTGTAAGTGTATTCCTGCAATGTCATTTCTTTCAGCATCATTGATTCTGAACTTAATGGACTGCTGAAAGAGATGTCTTGTGCTTTCAGTTCATCTCCATCGGTAAGCACTGCGGCCAAATCCATTACCGATTTCAACTCTCTCACATTACCTGGAAAAGCATGCTGCATCAATTTCGCTTGTGCTTCGGCACTAATTTTTATTTTTGGTAATTGATTTTCTTTGGTGAATTGATCGAGGAAATGTTTGGCCAATAAAATTACATCCTGGCCGCGTTCGCGAAGAGGGGGTAGGTGAATGGGTAAGCCCAATAAGCGATAATAGAGATCTTCTCTGAATTTCTTTGCCTTCACCTCTTCTTGTAAGTTGCGATGTGTTGCTACCAACACTCGAACATCCAGCTTGACTGTTTGATTACCGCCTACACGAACTACTTCTTTTTCTTGTAGAACTCTCAATAACTTAGCCTGAAGGCTGATGTCCATTTCTCCGATCTCATCTAAGAAAATAGTTCCTCCTTCGGCTTCTTCAAACTTGCCTATGCGCTTTTGCACAGCTCCGGTAAACGCCCCTTTCTCGTGACCAAACAGTTCACTCTCGATCAACTCAGATGGAATGGCGGCAATATTCACCGCTACAAATGGTTTGTTTTTTCGCTTGGAGTTGTAGTGGATGGCTTTGGCGATCAATTCCTTTCCGGTACCGGTTTCTCCGGTAATGGAAACGGTGATTTGCGATTTTACCGCACGTTCAATGTTTTCAAAAACGGTTTTGATGGCCGAGCTATTCCCGATGATGCTTTTCTCAAAATCATACTTAACAGAAATCTCCTGCTGAAGCCTGCCAATCTCGCGGATCAGCGAAGTCTTGTTGCGGGCATTTTTTATGGAATTTAAAATACGCTCTTTAGCATCTTCGTCTTTGGCGATGTAATCAAAGGCACCTGACTTTAGTAGTTCTACAGCAGTGCCAATCTTTTCTTGGGCAGATACAATAATCACGCTGATGTTTGGATCGAATTCCCGAATGGCCTTCAATACTTTTTCTCCCGGCATATCCGGCAAAGAATAATCCAAGGTGATCACTGAAGGTTTTTGATACAAGTGATCCAAACACTCCTTACCGGTAGTGTAAAACTCGGTTTCGAAATCCGGGTTGAGGCTGAGGACGTACTTTAAAAACTTAGAATAGGCCGCATCGTCTTCAACAACAAATATTTTTATTGGGTCTTTTTCGTACATCTGTATTACTTGTTCTTAAAAGTACTTGAATTGCGTTAGTTAATAGGGCAAAAAGTTTTGAAATTTACTTAAATTATTAGAATTAAGGTTCTTCACAAATTAAACGAAATCACCTATGTTATCGCAATTGGCTCGTTTGGCTCCGTCTGAAAGTGATTTACTGCTACGGGCCCCCTTGTTAGTCTGTATCCTCATTGCAGGCGCGGACAATGATATTGATCGAAAGGAGATACGCAAGGCGATCGATTTAGCCAACAAAAGTCAGAAAAAGGCTAATTCGCATTTGATGGAGTTTTATAAGGTAGTTGGCGAAGACTTTGAAGACAAGCTGAAAGTACTGATTCAATCGTTTCCCTATGAGGCCACCCAGCGCAATCCCTTGATTACATTGGATCTCCAGGAGTTGAACAGGGTACTTCCTAAAATTGATAAAACAATTGCAGTTGAATATTATCAAAGCCTTCGCGAAATCGCTCAAAAAATAGCAGAATCGTCCGGAGGATTGCTGGGGATGAAATCGATAGGTAATGAAGAGGCAAAATATGTTAATTTGCCGATGATTACCGACCCAGCAACGTCTTAATGTCCGAACGAAATTTCTTCAATAGCTCTGCGGTTCCTTTCAGGCTCGTCTTTATCATGTGGCTCGCCTTCAGCATTCAGTTTTTCTATCAGATCGACTTAGGTGTTTTTGGCATTTTGCCGCGCACGTGGATGGGCTTAATTGGTGTTTTCACAGCACCTATGGTGCATGGCTCTTATATGCATTTGATTTCGAATACCTTCCCGTTATTATTTTTAGGAACGGCCTTGTTTTTCTTTTACGATCGAATTGCTGGTTTGGTGTTTTTTCGTTGTTATTTCATTACCAATCTGTTGGTGTGGCTTTTCAGCCCAAGGGTATCCTATCATATTGGTGCAAGCGGCCTGATCTATGGATTAGCCTCGTTTCTCATCTTCTTTGGTTTAATCCGACAGGATTTCTGGTCGTTGCTGATTTCGATTATAGTAATAATCGCTTATGGAGGAATTTTTTATGGGGTAATCCCAACAGACCCACATGTTTCATGGGAATCACATTTGGCCGGAGCGATCGTAGGTGGGGTAACGGCATTTCAATTAGCAGATAAAAAGAGAATCAGAGAATAAATGGATGCAGCAGCTAAAAAAATACTGGACTCATTAAAAGCCAAGAAGTTTGATCCTGTCTATGTT
>JABFSO010000184.1 GCA_013140555.1 Cyclobacteriaceae bacterium
ACCTTGTCCACCCAAAAGTGAGAACCATCTTTTCGTTTATTTTTCACTTCTCCCCGCCAGGTTTCATTCTTAGAATGAAAAAGAGTTCCATTACCATAAAACTCATCTTCCTGATATTTCGCGTGGAGCATGCTAATTTTTTTGCCGATGAGTTCTTCTTCGATATATCCGGAAACTCTCATCAATGGCTCATTGACCTTTAGGATAGTCCCGCTTGTATCGGTTACTGCAGAATAAACGTGAACATTAATGGCATCGATATACGATTGAAGCTCATTGCTCTTTTGCTTCACAATCCAATCGAGTTGTTCGCTTAAAGAATGTAATTCATCATTGGAAGCTTTTAACTCTTCATTTGTTGTCAGTCCTTTTGTATGCGCCTCTTGAAGATCTTCTGCATACTTGTTGATCAACGAACGAAATACCAGCAACTGAACAGCCACAGCACATGCTGAGATCAACATCACAACACTTTTCATATACCCGTAAGGTACAGTTGGGTCTGGCACAAACGCATAGTTTGTATCGTACCACAGATAAAATCCAAAACACGTAAGGGAGAAAACAAAACCTAAAAAGATTTTAAAAACTTCATCAAAGATCAAAATGGAAGAACATGCGAGGACGATGAGGACATACTCTGTTCCGGTGCGTCTATCGGACAGTGCCATTCCTAGAATTACAAGAATAAGAAAGAACACCATGAACGCCTTTGCTGCCTCAAATCTCTTTTTTGAATTGAGCCACAAAACAACTAGCATAACAAGTGCAATAGGAAGTGACTCTAAAGCACTGTAAGACCCCACCGACACAAAAACAACAGAAAACACTAGAACAAACAAAATGGAAGCAAATGCAAACGCATTTAAGGTACGCAACCGGATCAATTGCTTTTGATTCAACGCGTCATCGTGACCAATGCGCAGTAGTCTGCTCCAGAAATTCAATAGGATCAGTCTCATTTGTAAAATAGCCGTAGATTTGAATCCTAACAAACCTCTAATAAATCTCTGGAATATTCTGTTTTTTTAGATGATTTGGTTGCTTTACACGTTAGATTCAACGTACCACAAGATGAGCTACCTGTTGGATCAGCGAGGGGTGAAAGACGGCTGTCTTGTTATTGAAGGTGTAACCCTTTCCTATCTACCGTTCGACATGCCCCTACAGAACATGCCGAACAGCGATAGAACTTAACTAACTAACGGGAATGATCATTTTTTTACTCGCTGTACTTTTGCAAAGTCAACGTATTCGTAGTCTCCTACAATCGAGCGCACCAATGTAAGGGTGTATTTACCACCTTCATATTCAGCAGTAGTAGTTAACGTTTCTTTTTTTAGTTTCAATTTCTTACCAGCCTTTTTTGCAGTTAGCAGTTCAATTATGACGCGACCTTTCATGGTCTCCGGGATGGGAATGCCATGAATGGCAAGAACGGTGGGTGCTATGTCCACATTCGAAGTGGGCATTTCGCTTTTTAACTCCTTTTTAAAACTGGGACCAGAGGCAAGTAATGCAATATGAACTTCGTAGGGACTTAATCCTCCGTGGCCGGCCACGCCTCTCGAAAAACTGGTGCCTGCGTATCCCCTTTCATTTTTTCGGTCATCCCAATTTTCATCTACTAAAATATCAGACGAACGTTCCGGATGATTCCAATGAATGGATTCAAAAGAAAGCGTTCCTTCCACCATACCTTTTACGTCACCTGCTTTTTTAGCCTGGGTGAAAATGGCCCCTACCCATTCTTCGGCTTGCAAAGCGGAGACAATTTTTTTAATAATAGTCAAGTCATGATCTTTCACATAGATTGCTCCTTCGGCTACGATAACATCTTCGCTTTCTGTGTTTTGTTTGAATCCCTTCTCAATCAAAAATTCGGTAATCCCTTTTTTTCCCACATTGGTGACAAAACCATGATCAGTTGAAATGATGATGTTAAAATTTTCAAGTAGGTTTTTGCTTTTCAAGTAGCTCATGATTCTTCCAAACTGCGCATCCACTGATTTAATGGATTCCATAGAAGACTGTGCTCCTATCCCATCGCTGTGGGCTGTACCATCCGGATCTGAAAACCAAATGGCACTTACCAACGGACCATCCAGAGCAAGACCATATTTTATCAGCGCATCTGTTACCCAAATGTGTTGAGGTGTATTGGGTTTGATTTTCGCAGGAGCTGGGCCTATTTCCTTGATCACAGTTTCCTTAAATGATTCGGGAAGAATCAGACCCGGATTAACTATAGCGCCACCACTTATCGCATGATTTTGCATGAATGCCTGACCTGTGGAGCCGGAACTAAATACCATCATTTTCGCTCCTGCTTTTTGCAAAGCTTCACCCAGCGAAACAGCTGTAAGCAAATGGCCGTGCGTTGCCTCTGTGATTTTGTTCAGTTCTGTATACTCACCCGTGTTTAGTCCCTTCTTTTTTTCCACGATGGGAAAGTAAACCGTGTTTCCCATCAACCCGTTGGTGCCCGGATAACTTCCTGTTGAATAAGACGAGGCGTTTACTCTCGTGACCGTTGGAAAAACACTGTGATGCTGCGCACCATAACAACCTTGCTTGGAAAATGCATACACATTGGGCATTGCCTCGGGTGTAATGTAGTCCGGACGGAGACCATCAAAAAAGACAATCAACGTTCGAACGTTTTTATTGGTTTGTGCACGGGTTACTGCAGCGGAAGATACCAATAGGATTAGGAGAAGACTTTTTATTATTGTTTTCATTTCTGTTATTTATTTTTCAAATAGACTCTCCTTATTTTTCCCACCATACTTTAATGTTACTGTCATCTCCGCCCATGGAGGTTACTCCCGTTTTCAAACCTTCCGGATTGAGTGATTGAAGGTATGTTGGGTACGGCACTCTGGATGGAAATTGATTCTCTGCGGGAATTCCGGTGCCGCGGGGTAACACGGGGTATCCTGTTCTGCGTTTCTCAAACCATGACTGGTAGTCGACAAAGAAATAAGCGTAATATTTTTGAACCATGATCTGCTCAAGTTGTTGATCTTGCGTGGCAGCATCATCATAGACCACTCCAGCTTGTGTAAGAAAATTAGGCGGCATGGTCGCTCCCCATTGCAACATGGAAGCTGTTATTCCTGCTTCGTAGTGGGCTTTTGGAGTTTTGCCTGTGCCATATCCTTTTAGTGATAATTCGGCTTTAATAAATTCCACTTCGGCAAAGGTCATCATCACACCGAGTTGAGGAAGTGTTTTGAGCGCATCGGTGTAACTTGAATTTTTCCCGACAACGTATTCGGTTGTGATGGGATATCCACTTTCAATTCCTTGAAAAACACTTTGACCACTAACGGTTACCGGTATTGCCCAAATGGCGCGCCTCGGGTCTTGTGTTGCGTTTAATTTCTCTAAAAAGAATTTGGTAAAGTAAGTGCCATCACGCCAATCTAACTGACGAGCATTGTAGTAGGGATTGAAATAGGGAGTGGTGCCCGGGTATTTGAAAATGGCTTCATCTGAATTGCTGGCGAAAACAGGATTGGCAGTAGTGTTGGATAAGATAGAATTGATTTGTTCCATCACATTTATTTCACCGTCTTTTTTCAAGATTCGTAATAATAGACGCAGGCGAAGAGAGTTGCAGAATTTTTTCCATTTTTGGATGCCCAGATTTTTTCCGCTTGTAAGCGCATTCGAGTTATACACTAAGTCTCCCGCATACGTCAAAGCCTTCGTGTCGTCAAATAACGAATTTGCAGTTTCCAGATCTTTTAAAATTTGAACATAGATTGACTTTTGGTCATCGAACGTAGGCTTCACAACACCACTGATTGCTTGAGTCGCTTGCGAATAAGGAATGTCCCCATAGAGGTCAGTCAAAATGGAGTATGCCCAACTTTTGTAGACGAGGGCAATAGCCTTGTAATTGTTTTCGCCCAGTTTATCTGAAATAGTGTAGATGTCTTGAATGTCATTAAAATATCCATAAAAGCTAGACCACACAGCAGACCCCGGGTTAACAACATACCGATGCAAACCACCTCCTGAAGTGCTAGACCGTGGTGCATCGACTTGCATGAGCT
>JABFSO010000452.1 GCA_013140555.1 Cyclobacteriaceae bacterium
ATTGATTTTAATGTGACACCTACTCTAAATTGGAAGTTTGTCATTACTTAAAGTCAGATTTGATTTTATTCGTTGTCACCTCCAAAATTTCCACCAATTCTTTCGAAAATATACATCAGTGGCCTTCACTATTTTTATATTTTTGTATTCTGAATGGGGTTCGTCTAATTCATTCAGGGAACCCGCTAATTCATAATACGTGCTAATAGAATCATAAGCTCCATCAGGACTCAAAAATTTGTAAGTCTTTTGAATGGGATGAGCGGTGCTGTTATCTATTACAACTCCCATTTGATTTTCCTCCCACCTTCCTTGATAATTGCGTACCATACAAACTCCAAGGAATAAACCCATTCTAAATGAATAATCTTTCCTTTCTTGATCACTTAAGTTCTCATAAAAGCTCCGGTTGTTATTCACGATTTCCTCTAAGAGTCTAATTCCACCTAAATCATAAGTCAACTGAAATTCATTTCGAACTGTTTCAGCAACATGATTTATTTGGTCTAAAAGTTGATTATCCATAATATACTTCTACTTAAAAACGGCTTACCTCAATCGATTTTATCCATTATACAAAGATGGCTGAAAAATTGATTGGTGGTATGTTGATATAATTGAACTAGATTATCAACTATAAGTTTTAAAGATCGATTGGATGAGAGATTGGCACAAGTCAATGATGCCACTGATCAGAAGACTTTCGCCAGATTAGCTGTCAAAGACCGAAGTAAAGCCGCTCTATTTTATGTTCTCTTCCAGAAAAGTCTTGCTTTTGGAAAAGGCATCAAAATAGTTGTCGCCCGAAAATGTATGTCCGTCATCGGGATAGATGGTGAGTTGGTGGGCAACATTGAGAGACAAAAGCTTGGCTTGCAGAATTTCGCCCTGAGAGGCAGGAACCAGATCGTCTTTGCCTCCATAAAACAACATTGTGGGGCAGGTAGCAGTAGTAGCATAAGTAACCGGACTGTAATACTGATAGTCTGCCGGGTGTGCATCCGGAAATGTACCAATCATGATTGGCAGCAAATCTCGCACCTCCTGGCTGGGCGTATCACTATACAATCGTGCCATGTCTGTTGGTCCCACAAACGAAATAGCCGCCAGAATTGTCACGCCTGCTGTGGGACGTTTGTAGGCGTACATCAGGGCTAGATAGGCACCGGCACTGAAGCCCATCGTAATTACTTTTGAAGACAATACATATTCATCTGCTTTGGCAAGCACCTTCGCCACAGCTGCTTGAATATCATTTTCCTGTGTAGGGAAGTTCTTTTGTCGGCTGGTATTTAACTGGTAGTTGATATTGGCGATGGCATAGGTTGGAAAAATGGTTTGCATGCCTTTTACCAGGTCATTGAGATCGACTTTGTCACCTTCTACCCAACCACCACCATGAATAAGAACAAGAAGTGGTGTAGTAGTACGGCTACGGTTGGCGGGCAGATAGATGTCCATTTTCTGTTGTGCATCCGTACCATACGACACGTCTAGTAAGGTAGCAGCCTGCGATGCATCCATGGATTGTACGGGAGGAACAGTTGTGGTAGATTGGCAGGCCGCGGTTAGCGATGCTCCGATTAGTACTATTCGAGCCAATAGTTTCATGACGAAAAGATACATCTAATTTGATTGGTTATCCCAATGTGTGACGCAAGTCTTCTTAATCAAAAGCAAAAAAGACTTGTGCGCGGGCTATTAGAGATAATACCATATTTAGTAATTTTAGCAATAATGATTTTGAAGTAACAAATTCATGAAATCTAATTCTTAAGATATACTATTGTAACCAATCTCCCATTCTTTACTGCGACATGCTAAAACTTACTGGTGTCTTTTTACTTTTGAGCATCACCTACTCATCCGGCCAAGGGGTTGTTTTTAGCGACATTAAAAGCAAAGCAAAGGAATCTCTTGAACTGAATGATTATAACTTCACGGATGATACATTAAAACTCGTAGCGTCTACCAAGTTTCTTTATTACCCATTTGGAGAATTTCATCATGTAAAGGAATTGAAGAAGAACTTTATAAATGTACAATACACTGAGAAGGAAGGATTGCCTTATGTAATTGCGGCAAATAGTTATATCAAGTTCTTTTATGATGTTGACAAGGATTCGTTTGAGCTCGTGTATGCTAAAATCTCCAACCCAAATTTCGTAATGACCAACGGGATAAAGATCGGGATGACCAAGAAAGAATTGTTCGACACTTACTTTACAGAAGCCATTGACAAGATGGATTCTATAAAAGTTCTTACTGTTGAATCCGCTCTGGTTGGCATCTGGCATTATTATACCTTCGAGAAAAACATCTTAGTTTCCATTTGCTTGGATACCGATTATCAATTGAACAAGGGGATTGAGCCGTAATGGAAGCAATTTAATGAACTACAGACTGGCAGATGGGAAGAATAATCAAATACGGAATTAGGTTTGGGATACTATTATTTGCTGTAGGATTTCTGTATGATTTTATGTTTGCCGGAATTCCACCGCAAGACCCTCCGCTTGAATTAACAATTAGCTATGAACGAAATAAAAGTATTGCCAATTGGATAATGATGTGCGGGATAATTGTATTCGCAGTGGCTGGACTTATGCGTTTGGTGTATGTGTTAGTACAATACGTAACGAAAGAAAAAGCGATTAATTAAATTTATTCCGTACACCGTTAGTACTTCACTCCACCCGGCTGTGCATAGTTTGCAACAACATACTTTTATCCGCACAACATCATTTTAACTGAACATGAAAATGATCATCATGCCGTACAGCATAGCAACCATGAAAGCGTACCTTGCTGCTTTTAAGGCCTAAACGATTCTTTAAGTGTGGCTCGATAAATACAATACTTACTTCACTCCTATCCGTAAAAAGATTGATTAATTGTTTGGTTCTGATCGCATCGAATGCAAATGTATTCTCATTATCTTTTAAAAGTAGGTTATGCAATAAATTGTATTGCCAATATCCTTGTTGATCACATAGTTTGGGTGTATCTGCTTCCCCTTCCTTCGGTTCTTCGCAGATTCCGTAGCCGATCCAAGAAGGAACTTCATTCGTGATTTGGTTCAAATAATCATTGTACTGAAATGAGACATCTAACTTCTTTCCATCATTATGACTGAGATGGGGAAACAAAGGAAACCTGTCGATAAAAGGAAAATTGGCATCCAGATAATTAACAGTTACGCCTGGGAACTTCTTATTCATATCCATCGCTACCTGAAGAGCAATCTCCTTGAGCTGAGGCTTTACATAATTTCGATTGAGCAAACACGTCCAGATATTGGCCGGCTTCAAATAATGATCTTGAAAAACCGGTAACGGAACTCTCCCAAAAGGTTTAGCTAATATTGGCACAAAAGCGAATACAAACAACAAATAGATCAGTATAAAAGAAACGACTTTTGCACTGATCCGCGTCCAATATTTAGTGATCTTCTTTTCGATGAATCTAAATGTAAGAAATGAAATGAGCAGCGCTATACCTCCAATCTGAGTCAAGAATGTCAGAAGAGAGAAAAGAATGAAGATTAAGAATAGTTTAATGATCTTCATCTGGAACAAACTAATACTCATCCGAAATAAACTGTGGTAGTGGTTTATACATACTCAACGTTTTTAGGTGCAAACTATGGACGGCTATTTAGACTAACACAAACTTACCGATAGCTGAGGTTTTATTAGCTTACCTTTTTTTTGCCTTTCCACTTTTTGATAACTATCTTGACTTGTTCTAGAACCTCTTTAGACCAGTCCATTAGCACAAAATTCACTAAATCTTTATCTTCAAGGTGACTCATGAGTACTAAATTTATCATAAAAATACCATCAGCGTACCATAATCTTTCACCATCAACACCAGGTTTTTGTCCCAAAAATTGAAGTCTCAAGTATTGGCCAGCGAACATTTTTGAACTTTCTAGGAGTTTATCTAAATCATCTATTGAATTAATATTTAATAACTTAGAAATCTTAACAATTGATGAAAAACTTGCGTCAGGGTTTTCTTCCTCAAAATCAAATTTATTTTCATCAAATCCAGCCTTCTTACCTAACTCCCAGTATTGATTTATTATCAAATTGCTTTTTTCGAAATAAAACTTTATGGTATCGAGATTGATTTCGTTATATACAGATGTATTTTCAAAGTCTACTTTTTTCTCAATTGCCTGTGTCAATTCAAATTGCCTTTGTTTTACTTGAACGAATTCTTCATCAGCTAATTCAAAAAGACCAGCTAGCCTAAATAATTTTCTTTTCAATATATCTGGTATGTCGAACTTACTTTTGTATTCTAACTCATGCGAAATTGCTGCCCAAGAATGTTGAAGCACCGTTCTTAATTGAATTTCAGCATTTAGTTCTTTGAATTTTTTCCACTCTGGAAGATGAACACGCGCGGAATTAATTCGAACAATATAGTGGTTTGATAAATAGCCAAATTCATTACTTCTTAAAATTGTACTTTTATCAATTGAGTTTAACAAATCAACTTTAAAATTATCTCTAATTAATTTATCAATCTTATCAATATCTGTTTGGTAATATACGATTATTCTTATTCCGCATAAATCCATTACGTCCTGCAAAGGATCCTTGTATTTTCCTCTCTTCACTTCAATTTTATTTTTAAAACTGTCTATGTCCTTCGCCCGTCCCTCAATTAAATGAAATTTTATTGTGTTCGCTTCAAGTATGGACTTTAGAAGCACAATTAGACTCTGTGCAAAGCTCTCGTAAACTGGCCTCAGTTGCTTATAGCTTTCAATATAGCTCATATGATTTTTTATTGATACCATCTATTATGAATTTAGGTCTTATCACATTCACATATACTTGCTGCCAATAGATCAGTATGTGGTAACGTGCCCCAAAGATCAAACATTTCCCCATCCCGATCCAACAAATCCCCCCTTTACCCCCCCAATTTAACATTGGGTAATTCCATCTTCCCTTAATATCTTTGCCGCCTATTTTTATGCTCTTATGATCTCAGTTGACGCAGTTTCAGTCGAATTTAGTGGCACCACGCTCTTCAGCGATATTACCTTCAACATCAACGAAAACGACCGCATCGCCCTCATGGGCAAAAACGGGGCGGGCAAGTCCACACTCCTCAAAATCATTGCAGGCGTCAACAAGCCTACACGAGGCAAGGTGTCGGCTCCCAAAGATGCCATCATCGCCTACCTGCCTCAGCACTTGCTCACCGAAGACGATGCAACCGTATTTGAAGAGGCGTCCAAAGCGTTTGGTAAAATACTGGACATGAAGAAGCAGATGGACTACCTCAACTCGCAGTTGGAAACACGCACAGACTACGAGTCGGAGGAGTATTCTAAAATCATTGAACAAGTATCTGAACTCAGTGAAAAATATTACTCCATTGAAGAGATCAACTTCGATGCGGAAGTGGAGAAAACTTTGATGGGTCTGGGCTTCCTGCGCAGCGATTTCACACGCTCTACCAAAGAGTTTAGCGGGGGCTGGCGCATGCGTATTGAGTTGGCTAAGATTCTGTTACAAAAGCCGGACTTGATCTTACTCGATGAGCCTACCAACCACCTGGACATTGAATCGGTGCAGTGGCTGGAAGAGTTCTTGAAGACCAACGCCAAAGCCGTGATTGTAATCAGTCACGATAAGATGTTTGTCGACAACCTCACCAACCGCACCATCGAAGTAACAATGGGCCGCATCTACGACTACAAAACGAACTACTCGCACTACCTGCAACTGCGCCAGGAAAGACGCGAGCAGCAGCAAAAGCATTTTGACGATCAGCAGAAAGAGATTGCCGACATCACGGCTTTCATCGAACGTTTCAAGGGCACGTATTCCAAAACATTACAGGTGCAGTCGCGCGTAAAGATGTTGGAGAAGATCAAGATTATTGAAGTAGATGAAGTAGACACTTCGGCTTTGAACTTGAAGTTCCCTCCTGCCCCGCGCAGCGGAAACTATCCCGTGATTGTGGAAGGATTAACCAAACGCTATGGCGATCACGTGGTGTTTCAGGATGCCTCGTTTACCATTGCACGCGGAGAGCGGGTGGCGTTAATTGGAAAGAACGGTGAAGGTAAATCCACTTTGGTGAAAGCCATCATGGGGCAGATTGAATTTGAAGGTAAACTGCAAGTGGGTCATAACAGTATGATCGGCTACTTCGCGCAGAATCAGGCCGCTTTGTTAGATGAAGACTTGACGGTTTTCCAAACCATCGATCAGATTGCTTTTGGCGACATTCGCACACAAATCAAAAACATCTTGGGTGCTTTTATGTTTGGTGGTGAAGCGATCGACAAGAAAGTAAAGATGCTGTCGGGTGGCGAGCGCACACGTTTGGCGATGATTAAGTTGTTGCTGCAACCGGTGAATCTGTTGATTCTCGATGAGCCAACCAACCACTTGGATATTAAAACGAAAGACATTCTGAAAGATGCACTCCGCGCTTTCGATGGCACGCTGATTCTCGTATCGCACGATCGTGATTTCCTCGATGGACTGGCCAACAAAGTGTTTGAGTTTGGCAACAAGCGCATCAAAGAACACTTTGAAGATGTAAATGGATTTTTACGTAATAAGAAACTAGAAAACCTACGCGAAGTAGAACGCACTGTAACCAAATAAACCATGATTAACTGGCAAGCCATCAGTTTTTATTTGTTGTACCCTTTCATTTATCTGATTGCTTCACTCCCGTTTTGGCTTCTTTACCGGGTGTCTGATTTCTTTTACTTTCTCTTGAACCTATCCGGCTATCGCAAGCAGGTGGTGGTAGAAAATTTACGCAACTCCTTTCCCGAGAAATCGGAAGAAGAGATTCAGGCAATACGCAGAAAGTTTTTCCGCTATCTGGTGGACTTGATTTTTGAAACACTCAAAACGCTGCGGATGAATGAGAAAGAATCAGCAGCCGGTTGCACGATGGATAACCCACCGTGGTTGCAACAACTGTATGAACAGAAGCGCAGCATATTGATTGTCATGGGGCACTATGGCAATTGGGAATGGGCAGGACCCAGTGTAACGCTCAACACCAAATACCAATTGGTGGTAATCTATCGCCCACTCACTAACCCTTACTTTGAGAAAATGATGGTGGGTATGCGCACCCGCTTCGGCACGATGATTACTCCGGTGCCACAGACATTGCGCGACATGGTGGCCAAACGCAGCCTGATTACCGCTACGGCTTTTATTGCCGATCAGTATCCGCCTGCCGAAGGAAAAATTTGGTTGGATTTTTTGAATCAGGATACGGGCTTCTTTACAGGACCCGAGAAACTCTCCACCAAGTTTGATTATCCCATTGTTTACATTCAGGTGAAGCGTCAAAAGCGAGGTCACTATCACATCACTCCTGAGCTACTCTTTGAGCACCCGAAGCAAACACAAGAAGGCGAGATTACACGGACGTTCGCCAAGCGATTAGAGCAGGATATACAAGCTCAACCGGAGACTTGGTTGTGGTCGCACAAGCGCTGGAAGCACAAGCGTTGATCATTACGGCTTCTGTGTAGGTAAATGTTTCTACAGCCTCCAAATTTCGATCAAATACTTCCGGACAGATTGCCTCCATTCTATCAGTTTTGACTAACTTGCAGCTCCCTTAAACCTAGTTTATGAGATCTGGTAAAGAATTGCTTGCTGCCAGTAAGGCGTATGCTTCTGAATACAAACTACGCAGCTGGGTAGAAGTGTTGTTAACCATCGCACTCTCCGGTTTGGCGATGTTATTCACCTTGTTTGCACCCATTTCAATTTGGTATAAAATTCCGGTAAGCATTATCAATGGCTTACTGTACGTGCGTTTGTTTGTCATCTACCACGACTACCAACACCGCGCGATCTTACAGAATTCTACTTTGGCAATTTGGCTGATGCGTGCCGTAGGCGTTTATGTTTTGGCGCCTGAGATGGTGTGGAAACGCACGCATGAATATCATCATAATAACAATTCGAAGTTATCGATCTCGGGCATTGGCTCCTATCCTACTGTATCGACTCAGCGCTACCTCACGCTGACTAAAAAGCAAAAGTTTATTTACCTGATTAATCGCCACCCGGCAACGATCTTACTCGGATACATTACACTCTTCATCTATTGGCTCAATTTAAAGTCGTTTGTACAAAGTCCGGGCAAGCATATCGATTCGTTGCTGGCATTGGTAACGCACTTTGCGATTGGCTTTGCCATTTGGTATTACTTGGGCACGGCTTTGTTGTTTTTGGGATGGATCATTCCCTTCTCCATTACATTCGGAATGGGTGCGTATCTGTTTTACTGTCAGCATAATTTTCCGGGCGCCACCTTCCGTGAAAATCAAGATTGGACATACGATAATGCAGCGTTGTCTTCTACCAGCTACATGGTGATGAATCCTGTGATGCATTGGTTTACCGGAAACATCGGATACCATCATGTACATCATTTAAATTCGCGTATTCCCTTTTACAGATTGTATGAAGTGATGCAAGATATGCCTGAGTTGCAAAACGTAGGTAAAACCTCTTGGAAGCTTCATGATATGATCGAATGTTTCAAGTTGAAATTGTGGGATGCCGAAAAGGGCAAGATGATTCCCTTGCGCGAATTGAATAAGAATTAGTCTCCGGAAATCTTCTGATATTCTTCGCCTATTCCACAAAGCTTCACAGAAAGCCGCTGAGAATCACTAAGTCTAAAATTATCCGTGCAACTCGGTGGAATATAATGCAGCTGGGCAGATAAGAAACCCTGATTAAATCTTCATCACTTTCATCACCTCGGTGATACCCCCACTGGTCACTTCCAATATGTACATGCCATTGGGTAATGAAGACACATCTACTTGTAAGGGGTTGGCTGACCAATCTGTGGTGCCCGTGTAGTTAATCAATCGCCTGCCAAAATAGTCGGATAAAGAAATGGTAACCGGTTGGCCAGTCGGCTCCTTGAAGAGAACTAGCAAGAGGGATTTAACCGGATTCGGGTAGATTGAAATTTCCTTCGTCAGCTTGCCATAAGTAAGATAACTCTTCGCCCGATTGTAATTCGGAATTCCATACCCCAATTGATTATCAGGCTTCTCATATTGACTGGCAGAGTAGATAATGGCCTGGTAAATTTGTTGAGGCGATGCTTTCGGAAAAGCTTGCACAAGCCCTGCGACTAAACTCGTAATGAGCGGGCTCGCTACTGATGTGCCATTGGTCGTATTCAAATTGCCGGTTGAGTTGATAGTCGATGTACCAGAACCAAAAGCCACTACATCCGGCTTTATTCTTCCATCCGCAGCGGGGCCTATCGAGCTGAATGAACTTTTAAAACTATTGTTGGTAATGGAGCCCACTGCAATGATTCCATCCGTATCGGCCGGCATCATAATCGTTTGCCATGCATTGGAACCCTCATTTCCGGCAGCCGATACGACCACAATTCCTTTGCTGATTAGTTTTCGAGCGGCATTACTGATCACCGAAGTTTTACCATCCAGATTCGCCTTGGTGTAGTCCATGGATGAATCATCAAACTGATTATAACCTAAAGAAGAATTAACCACATCTACACCAATGCTATCGGCACGCTCTGCGGCAAACGTCCAGTTGTATTCTTCTACACGATATTCTTCCAGTTTATCTTCAGTCTCATACAAATAGAAGTTGGCCATGTAGATGCCCCCGGTAAATGATCCGGAAACCAATCCTGCCATCACCGACAGCACCGCTGTTCCATGAGTATCATCGGTATAAACATCCGTGGTGTTGCGAACAAAATTTTTGGTTTCCTTAATTCGACCCGAGTTGATCAGGTGGGCAAACGGAGTGGTGAGGTTCACTCCTTTCCATCCACTATCAAATTGAGCAATGTTAATGTTTTGCCCCAGGTAATTATCGCTTTGCATCCGGTCGATACCGAGTTGAGTCAATTGAAAATCTGTAACCTGCGATGTAGCCGATTCATTTTCAACATTTGTTTTGCTGGCTTTTCTACCGTTGAGAAGTTTGGTTCCATTGGCCACGCGCTCTATCTTACTAACAAAAGGCAAGGCTGCTATGGTGGTGGCTGTGGTGGCATCGGCTTGAATCAACACACCATTCCACCATTTGGATGTGTAAAATGTTTTCGCTCCGGTAGCTTTCACCTGCGCTACGTAAGTGGCGTTTACCGGCAAATCTTCTTCAGTAATTGAAATGCCCAAACGTGTTCTTCGAGCAATACTTTTCGATGAGAGAAAGGCAGCCGGATTCGAAACAGTGAAAGTTGAGTTCGCCTTATCTTTAAAAGACACAAAGTACCTGTCCTGCGCTTCCGCGAAAGCAGTGATCACCAAAAACAATAAAAGGAAGGATCGCTTCATAATTTCACTCGCTTATGGCGATGAAAACTCTTTCAATGTCTGTTTTAACAGAACTCCATTTTGCACCCGTTTTTGCGCAAAGCATTTAAAGTTCGTATCACTGGCGGCTGATTCTGCAAAATACTTCAACACAAAATACTCTTTGTAAACCAGGCCCACACCCAATGCGTACACTTCTTTGCGCACATCGCGATAGAGAATGTTTGCTTCTTCTTTGTTCTGAATTACCGTTACAGACTTCGCGTAGCTTTGACTGGCAGAAAGTGTGTACGGCTGATGAACCGACACCATTTGATACATATCTACGTTGGAATTACTCAATTGTATCTGCGTATTGAACTCATTGCCGTTCCAACTGATTCCGTCCACGCAAGGCAACACGAGCTTTACATAAAGCACATTGGATTCATTCATAATCAGCTTGGTGCCTCTGCGCTGGGCCGACCACGTGCCAGCGGGTGTCCACGGTGCGGTGGGTTGTGTTCGCTTGCTGCGCTCCATTACGAAGGTAGTACCCCCTTCGCCATTCGCAAATGAATCAGTAATCGCTACTTTCAATTCATACGTGCTATTGGTTACTCCATCATCGTCACACAGATTTCGCAACGTGTTGGTTTCTTCTACATTGTAAATCCATTGCATCCCCACTTTTAAAGGAAAATACTCTTCGGAAGCAATCGGAGACACTGAATCGCCACAGCCGGTCGTCATCGCAACGCAAAGGACAAAAATTGCTTTTGTTATCTTGAATCGGAATGAGGACTTTTGCATTGAAACAGAAACGTTAATCCCTCAAAGTTATTTCTTCTTTTTGATAATCTATGCAGCTAAAAACCAATGTGTGGGTAAATAAAATCACCAGCCTGAGCGAAGCACGCTATTGTGCAGGCATGGGTGTTCAGTTTCTGGGATTTCAGCCCACTATTGTCGATCTAAAAACCTATCAGGATATTACGGGTTGGGTATTGGGGCCGGCCTTCTTTCTGGATATTAGCGAAGGCGATAAGGTGCCTGCTAATCTGGGTGATTATGCCAGCGACTACGTGCTGTTGCGCGAAGATCAGATCCCCCAATTGCCTTCATTCATCGATTCCAAACTATTGATAAAGAGAGTATTAACAGATCAAGCTTCAGCTGAACTTCCACCTGATGTTGAGTTTATCTTAGCCGAAAGTTGGGCGACCGAAGCGTTACAAACTAATGCTTCAAATCTCATTGCAACTGTTACCAATTCCCATCAATTGGCTTCCCTCTTATCACTCCCGCTGGCGGGAATTCTTTTGCAAGGCAGCACCGAAGACAAACCCGGATTAATGGAATATGATCACTTGTCGGAAGTACTGGAAATGTTGGAAACAGAAGACTAATCATACCAATTCGGGCGGCTTCACCGTTACTTGCCGAACCAATCGATAATCTTTAAACCAAATACGTATGATCAATCTCCGAAATTTCATTGTTGGATGCTTATTGGTATTTCTATTAGGCTGTGATGGCAGGCAGGCTATGAAAGAAGAATCCTCTCTCGCTGATACAACAGGCATAGGAAATAGAGTACTCGGCAACATTTCTTCCTCTGCCGCTGTGGTCAATACCAAGGATACCACACATCAGTTTATTCGCACGGCTGATTTAAAATTTAAGGTTAAAAGTGTGGTGAAAGCCACTTATACCATTGAGGATATTGTAGCCCGACAAGATGGATTCGTTACGTACACAAATCTGGGTAGCCATGTAAATTATTCAACCACCACTGCCGTCAGTGCCGACTCTTCGCTCGTTACGAATTGGTTCACGGTTACCAACACCATGGTGCTTCGCGTACCGAATGTAAAACTGGATACTACCTTAAAATTGATTGGCAGAACGATCGATTTTTTGGATTACCGCGTAATTAAAGCCGAAGATGTGGCCTTGCAAATGCTATCCAATTCGCTTACGCAAAAGCGTGCCGGCAAAAGCGAAAAGCGATTAACCACTGCCATCGATCAACGTGGGAAGAAGCTCTTAGAAACAACAAATGCAGAAGAGTTGCTGGAACAAAAGCAAGCACAAGCCGATCAAGCGCGCATCGCTAATTTAGGATTAAACGATCGTATTCAGTACAGCACTATCAACTTAGAAATTTATCAACGACAAGACCAGCACCGCGAAGTGATCGTCAATGAAAAGAAGATGGAAGAATATGAACCTTCTTTCGGCAGCAGACTAGCCAACTCATTGGAAATGGGCTGGAACGCACTGGAAAGTCTGCTGGTATTCATCGCACGCCTTTGGGTATTTTTATTAATTGGAATAGTGGTTTATTGGGTTTATTTGAAATGGAAGCGATAATTTTTTGTGGAATTCAGGCGACCGGTAAAAGTTCTTTTTACAAAGAGCGTTTCTTTCAATCGCATGTGCGGATTTCGTTGGATCAACTAAACACCAGAAACAAAGAGCAACGGTTTTTAGAAACATGTCTGGCAACACAGCAGCCATTTGTCATCGACAATACCAACCCAAGCAAAGCAGAGCGAGCCAAATATATTGAGGCGGCAAAAGCCAACCGCTTCAAGGTGATTGGATATTATTTTCGTTCGCAAATCGCGGAAGCATTGGTTCGCAATGGGCATCGTTCCGGCAAAGAAAAGATTCCGGATGTGGGTATTCGTAATACGTTTAGCCGATTGGAAATTCCCACTTTCGAAGAAGGCTTTGATGAATTGCACTACGTGCAGATCGAAAATCAATTGTTTACTGTAAAACCTTGGTCGTATGAAGTTTGATGACTTAGAAGCAAAACTGAGAGTTTTTGAAACCGCGCATGACCGAAGTGTGCATAAGCCCATTTGTGCATTCGATTTATTGATTTAGTATATTCGTATCATGACAGTTCTCCAAATTCTTCATAAGCGCAAATATGAGTTATTGCTCGTTGCATTAATTCAACATTTATTCATTGGCATTTTTCTGCGCGATCTTCATTTTTATACCACCATCGTTTGGCCGATCAACATGCTGATATTGGGTATTGCCAGTGTGGGCGTTTTTGTGGGAAAAGGCAAATGGAAAAACATCATTCGTAATCTGTTATTTATGATCGTGTGGGCTCTTCCGATTGGATTGCCCTTCTTTGGGAAAGTGCCGGGTTACTTTCAGTTTTTGAATGTGGCGTATGTTGTGTTTTTTCTATTTATTCTCTGGGAAGTAATGCGCCACCTCATTAAGCCCAGTTACATCAATGCCGATATTATATCGGCTAGCGCCTGCGGGTATTTTCTGTTGATTGAAATCAGCACCTTCATGATGCAATTCTTTTTCTATCAGAATCCCACGAGTTTTATTGGAGTTTCTACCAGCGATCCTGCCAGCACGTTTGTAGACTTATTGTATTATAGTAGCATTACCATTACCAGCATTGGGTATGGCGATATCACCCCGAATGCACACTACACCAAACTGATCGCCAGCTTTGTAGGCATTACAGGCCAATTTTATTCAGTAGTGCTGGTAGGTATATTGATCAGTAAGTTTGTGTCGAAGAGTGATAATATCACTGACTAGATTTACCCTTCCTGACTAATTCCGATTTTGTAATTCGGCCTAAATCTTTCAGCGCAAAACCATTGACAATAATGGTGCGATGGTTTTGACGAATCAGGTTAAATCGATCGGCAATCACTTCGTAAGGTTGATTTTCATAATACTCTACAGCCACAATATAGTCCCATTCCTTCTCAACGGATTCAGACACGTTGATCTGTAATTCGTAGCGTTTAATCAGCTTTTGTGATATGGCAATGCTATCCATAACCAGCCAGTTCTTTTCTAAAAACAGTTTTAAATTATCTCGCTGATTCGGCTGGGCTTTTAAGTAGGTGTAAGTCCAGGTAGTAGGAGGCGATTGTGAATAACTATTTTCTCCGCTAAAGAAAAACAAAAGAATGACACTAACACAAATAATGATTTTCGGTTTCATCAACAATAGCATTTATTAATTCTGGTCAAAAAGCTGATGATCAACTCACACTGGTTCGATTCAAGAATCGTCAGAATTGATCGATACTTCAAAAGTAACAATACCAACATCTTCTCCGAACAAAACAATTAAACGCTTGAGTATTTTAACAATTCATTTACATTAAAATAAAAAAAAGAGGCACACGAGGCGCCTCTCATCTATTTAGCGGGAACAAAGATATCTTTCAACTGATCGATGATCTGGTTGCCACCCGACAACGAGATGCTGTTGATTTTATCGGCAATCTTCTCCACATATTCCATCTCCTTCAACTTAAACAACATGGCGTTGTCTTCCATTAGCTTAGCTGTATTCAACAAGCTACGCGTTGAGGCTGTTTCCTCGCGTCTCATGATGACGTTGGCTTCCGCTTTCTTCTGCGCTACCAATACCTGGTTCATGATCTCTTTCATTTCTCCGGGTAAGATCACATCACGCACACCACAGTCTTTGATCTCCACCCCCAAATGAGTGGCTTTCTCTGCAATGGTATTCATGACATACTGTGCGACAGATTCTTTCTTCTCCAGCAACTCATCCAGCGACAAAGTACCCATGTATTCGCGCAAAGCTAATTGCAGTAAGATGTATAATTGCTTTTCGTGCTCTTTGTTATCCAGCAACGCCTTCATCACATCTACTACTTTATATTGCGCAAAGAAGTTGACACGCAGAGCCGCTTTATCTTTGGTCAAAATTTCCTGACCAGCCACTTCCAATTGTAATTGTCTCAAATCGGCCTTCATCACAGCAACCACAATCGCGTTCTTCCAGAAGTAATATATTCCGGTAGTCAGCATTTGACGGAATTTACCATCCACTAACAATACACCAGCTTCGTAAGGATCGACCACAAATGTTCGCACATAAGGAGCGATCTCCTTACGAGTGAGCATATTGGCATCCACTGCTTCGGTGATTTCCGCTTTGCTTAGATCAATGTATGTAAAGGTGTAGTTCATCACTCCTTTCCAGAAGGCATATCGGCCGGGAGTCAATACGGATTTAAAGTTTCCATTTTCGTATTGAAATACGATCTCAGTATCGCGCACTTCCACGATTTGCAGCATGGCAGCTAATTCTTGATCACGCAGCAATAAATTCAACTCTACGGCAGAATAAAAAGGTTTGCTTTTATCGTACGTATAAATCGTTTCGTTCCACCAAAACCAATATACGCCTTCGGTGATCACGCGTTGATAGTTGTTGTTGCTGAATACTAAGCCTACTTGCCCATTGTTGATTCTAACTTTTCTCATAATTCAATTACATTTAATCATTTGATGCCTTTGCGTGGGGGTGATAGGATTCGAACCTATTCTTCCTTTCGGAACCGGATTTACAGTCCGGCCTAACACTCCAGCGTTAGCGCACCCCCAAGTGCCTCAAGACGAAACAAAAGTGGAGGTGTGCTACGCAGTCTTTTTGCGCAGCAGATTAAAAGTGTATTTTTTATGAAAATAAATTATTATCGGCAACTAGAAC
>JABFSO010000135.1 GCA_013140555.1 Cyclobacteriaceae bacterium
ATCCAGCACCCAATCAGGATTCATAGGTCGTGGCTTTCTTCCACTTTCACCACCCACAATTACCCAATCCATTTTCTTTAGATTCATTTTTGGCAACGGTCCGATAAGCGGTTCCAGCGATAAGAACTTTGTTTTTGCCTTTGTCTTCCTGAGAAAATTAATTCTTTCCGTCACTCGCTCATCTTCTACACTAACACCCATCCAGATGTTATGCGTCCACTTCAAGAGCTTTGCTTTATCATATTCCAACAGCAAATCAGCACGTTTGGTCAGCACCTGAAAAACATGCTGTGGGTTTTCATTCATTACCTTAAACACATTCTGTATAAACTCAATAGGTACTTTTTTATGAAAGAGATCACTCATTGAGTTAACGAACACAATTTTCGAATTCTTCCAGGTATACGGCAATCCCAATTCAGATTCATGGGTAGTGATCTTGAAGTTGTTTTTATACTTTTCAACACCCATAGCCTTAAGCCTGCGTGACATAACTTCTGCATAACAAAACTTACAACCCGCGGAAATCTTGTCGCAACCCGTTGTTGGGTTCCAGGTTAGTTCGGTCCATTCTATTTTTGTTTGTGCCATATTATTTTACCTTAATTATATCCTTTGCAATTTTTATAGCTGTAGCATTGTTAGAAGCAAAAACTAAGTGAAAAAGAGGCCTTCCTTTAGTATTGTCCAAACGCATTGGATCTTCAGTAACAAATTTCCAAACAGTCTTCAATTGTCGAATATAAACCCTCATGATTTGATTAATCGGCTTAATGACCTTCGTTATCTCTTCAGATTCATCACCAAATAAATCCAATCTTTGCTCAGTTTTATAGAATTCTTTCCTTATCTCTTCTTCTGCGAGACCAAAGAAAGAGGTCAACTTATCAATGTAGGGTAGATTACCACTTCTGAATAGTAGACGATTTACTATCACACCTGTCGGTACTAATATCCAAACATCAGAACGAGTTCCTTTAAGACCTGCTATAGATTTCCAATTTATTTGCATCCCAAATGGATCTAGTAAAACCAAGGCAGCATATTTATTTGACTTAAGGGCTTGCGCTAAGTCCTGTAGTGAAGCATTACAATCTTTTGACCTGAAAATAAGTTTCGTCTTTTCACTATTCGGAAGCTTCTTAAGCTTCGCTTCAAGTCTTGTTAGAGACGATGTATTGGTATCTATGAAATAGTGCCAATCAAATAATAAATCATCTTTTAATGTAAGTACTCTCTCCGCTGCCCCCTTGTAAATATTCTCATCTTCTTCTGTAATACTTAACTGTTTATACTCCTCAGTTTTAGGTTCTTTCCGTGCTCCACTTCCTGCAAAACCATCAAAGTAGATGGTTTTCCACTGAGGCTGTGTTTTAAGAATTGACAGATATGACCAAACGTAGGCACTAAATGCATTAAGCTTCTTTTCAGTCCACGGGCCTCCCCATGAATCATCAGGCTCGTTAACCATACTTGAATGATCTAAGTTTGTCATGCTGCTAATACTTCATTTAACTCATCCAATATCTTTTCATAATCTTCCTTAAACAATTGATAGTACTTGCCCAAGCCACCAACTGCATTAAAAGGCGAAAGATCAAAGTCATCTTTGCTTACATGAAAGCTGCCGGCTACATAGTCCTTAATCATCCTGAGCCATTGCATTTGTTCTTCGGTAAACTTGAGCGTGCCCGCCTGCTTTTTAAATACCCAGTCCTGAAAATTTTTGTCTACGGTTTTATCGTAGGCGGTTAGTTCTTTATCTATGCCACTGAGTTTGCGGATGAGCGAGACTAGCGCCATCAATTCATTCTTTGGCTGCCCGTTTACTTTTTCCAATTGTTCATACGCACGCCAGATGTTGAGCGGTGCCAGTTTCGGTTTGCTGGTTTTAATGGCTTCCACCAGGTCTTTTATCATGGTGTAAGTAAGGTCGCGCCTCTGATAAGGCTGGCCATAAAATATCTGCAAGGCCGTGATCTCCGTTTTGTGTTCTTCGATCCATGCTTTAAAATCTTTCACCAGATTTTCAGCAGCCGTTTTGTTATCCTTCACCCAACCCATGTTCACAATCTTATCGGGGTTGATGTGGTCAATGAGCTGATCGTATTTCTTTCGTACATCGATTACATAATTCCTCAACTCATAGTCGTTAAATACCTTCACGGCATCCTCTACCAATTTTGCATGTTGAATTTTAAATTTTGAATCAGCTTCATCGGGTGATAGACCTGGGTTCTGTTTTCGGATTTGTGCTTCAATGTTCTCTATCGCATCCGGATCATAGGCATGCAATAGTTCTTTTACTACTTGCGTAATCGTTTTGCCATTGGATTTCTCAATAAAGCCTGTTCTTTCCTTTTCTGTGATTTGTTTGTCGAGTCGCATCAGGCGGTTGGCCAGCGTAGTGAGCATGTCTTCATCGCGGTTGCCCATGTGTATGCCTTCCAGCACTTCTTTCAAACTCATGCCCGGCTTTTTCTCAAGCGGGCGGCTGTCGGTCTTCTGGCTTTTCTCTACGCCTATGGCATCGATGATTACAAAATGATCTTTCGTGTACTTGGCAGCCGGTGTGCCGGTGGCTTTCAATTCTTCGAGGCTGCACGTGCGTGTGCCGCGGCCTTTCATCTGTTCGTAGTACGTGCGGCTCTTTACATCGCGCATAAACAGCAACACTTCCAGCGGGCGGATGTCGGTGCCTGTGGCAATCATATCCACCGTAACGGCCACGCGTGGGTAATAGCTGTTGCGGAATTGTTGTAATACACTCTTTGGGTCTTCTTCGCTTTTGTAGGTGATCTTTTTGCAGAACTTGTTTTCCTCGGCAAACTCTTCGCGCACGATATTGATGATGTCATCGGCATGGCTATCGCTCTTGGCAAAGATGAGCATCTTGGGTACTTCAAATTTTCCTTCACCATCTACACGATCCGGAAAGATGATGGGCAGTTGATCTTTCACCGCACGCACAATCATGCGGATCTGGTTTGGGTTTACTACTTTATCATCCAGCTGTTTCGAAGTATACACTACATCTTCATCGAGTGTATTCCAGAATTGTCTACGCGTTAGTTTCTCGCGGCTGCCTACGTATTCGCCAAGCGCAAGGGCGGAACCTTGTTGGGTGATCTTGGTCGTGATTTCAAAAACATTGTAAGGCACCAGCACACCATCTTCCACTGCACGCTGATAACCATAGTCACATACCAGGTTTTGATTGAAGTAACCAAAGGTGCGATTGTCGGGTGTGGCGGTTAAGCCAATCTGAAAGGCATCGAAGTAATCGAGCACCTGTTTCCATAAATTATAAATGCTGCGGTGACATTCGTCAATCACTACAAAATCAAAAAACTCCATGGGTGTCTTTTCATTGTACACTACCGGCATGGGTTCTTTTTGTTTCCAGCTTTTTTCTTCGGGATTGTCTTGTTCATCGCGTTCGTCCAATTCGGTTTCTTTCAGAATTGAATACAACCGTTGAATGGTGCTGATGTACACCTGGCTATCAGTTGGAATGAATGAACTACTCAAACGAGTAACGCCATATAATTCTGGGAAGAGTCGGTTGTCGTCTTGCGGCAAATATTTTTTGAATTCGCCTTCGGCTTGTTCACCGAGGTTCTTGGTATCCACCAAAAACAAAATTCGTTTTGCTTTCGCGAATTTCAATAACCGATAAATAGCAGTGATGGCAGTAAAGGTTTTACCGGAACCAGTCGCCATTTGAATTAATGCCTTGGGTCGGTTTTCGCGGAATGAAGTTTCTAAGTTGGTTACTGCTGTGATCTGGCAATCGCGCAAGCCGTCAGTAGGCAATGCAGGCATGTCGTGTAAGCGCGAACGAAGCGTCTTGTTTTCTTTCAACCACGTCTGAAAGGTTTCGGGGCGATGAAATGTAAACACCGGTCGTGATCTTGGTTTCGGATCGCGGTAGTCCGTGAAGCGTGTTACCTCGCCTGTGCTTTCATACGCAAAGTGTAACGGATCGTTATCAAAGTATTTTAGTTTGCCTTCGGCATAGCGAAGGGATTGATCGTCCACGGAAGTGAG
>JABFSO010000102.1 GCA_013140555.1 Cyclobacteriaceae bacterium
GTATAGTCTCTTAATTGTAAATCTAGTTTACCTTCGGAGCATAGGCAGCAATGACCTGATTCCTACACGACCTGGTCCGGTATTGCTTAGCGCTTTGTTTGGTGGTATTATCGGTTACCTCTTATCAGTAGTTCTTAAAAAATTGCTACTTGGTTCCGCAAGCGTGAAGCCAGAAACAAACAAGAGTAATCCTGATGCTTTTATTATTCCTTTAGAGAATGAAAATCCTTTGATCCTGAATAACATCTTCAATGGGGTGATGATTGTTGGTCAACCCGGTTCAGGCAAAACGGCTTCAGCAATTCACCCTTTACTTTATCAAGTAGTAGAGAAAGATTGGACAGGCCTGATCTATGACTTAAAAGGCAAACTAGCGGATGAAGTGATTAGTTGCTATAATTCCCTTTCTGATAGGGGGAACCACAAAACCAGCATTAAGTTTATAAATTTTGCTAACCCCTTAAAATCTCAGCGAGTAAATCCAATTGCTCCGGAGTATATGAAGAATAAGGCTGATGTTATAGAGTTTGCAAATACCTTACTTACGAATCTAATGGCTACAGATGGCTCAAAGAGTGAGGATCCTTTTTGGTTTAATAATGCTAGAAATATCCTTAGTGCGGTTGTTTGGTTTCTTCGAAACAATCATCCGAAATTTTGCACAATACCACACGCAATAGCCTTTATTTATTGGAAAGATTCTGACGCATTACTTGAAACCCTAAAGTCAGATCCTGAGAGCGCTCGAATGATTTCAACGCTCAATGCTAGTTCTCAGGCACAAGACAAAAAGTTATTCATCAATATACTAAGTACCCTATATACTCATTTGATGGGTCTGGATTTGCCTGAGTTGTTTTTCACTCTGTCTGAAAATGAAGCTAACTTAAATGTAAATTCTCGCGAGAACCCAACACTTCTAACGATAGCTAATTACGAACCACTCCAGAAGGTCTACAGCCCGATCATTGCCGCAATATGTAATGTCGTCACTCAACGCATGAATGAAGAAGATAAGTTAAAAGGCATTATCATGTTTGATGAGTTTGCAAGTATTAAAATACCAAACTTCGAAAGAACTCCCGAAACGATCCGAAGTAGAGGCGTAGCCACTGTCATAGCACTTCAAGATAAACAACAATTAATAACCAAATACGGAGACTCAATTGCTGAAACAATTGCAAGCTGTCTGGCAACTAAGTTTTATTTCAAGTCAACTAATACAAAGACAGTTGAGGAAGCTGTTAAGATTTTTGGGAAAAGAGATGTTAAATTCACAACTCATACAAATTCAAATATTCCTAGGATGATGCGTTTAATAATGAAACCAACAGCCCCTACAGTTTCGGAAAGCATTCAAGAGCGAGATTATTTGAAGATCGAAGAAATAACAAACTATGAGCGCGGACAGTTTGCCGGCATCTATTCAGATGCAAATGTGAAATACGGAAAAGGTCAGAGAATAAAATTGTCGCTTCTCAAAGAACGAAGTTCACTCCCTACAAGAAGTGATATTACTGATGCTTTAATTCAGGACACGTACAAAAAAATATATCTCGATATTGCTTCAATCTTCATAAAGAAAAAAGCAAAATCGGGCGTAAATGCAGATGATTTAAAGGTCAATTTTTAATATGTTTTTGAGAATGTTCGAGAGTGAGTTAGTACAAATGATCAAGTGCATTGTCCTTCTTGATGATAGGCCGTCTGATACCTTAGAAATAATGGCATTCGTAAAAACTGAATGTGATGTTATTAAGAAAATGAAAATAGAGTTTACGGTTGCAGATACATCTATTGTTGATTTCCTCTTTACCAAATATCAAAGCCGGTGGCGGTACTGTGAAATCTTGTTTACCTGTGACAACAGAGACGCATATGCGCGTTTGTCCAACACTAAAGAAATCGCTGAGAGAACTAGCGTTCACCTATTTGTTCCTGATTTTGATTTGGTGGTTTTCGATAATTGCATCATACGGTGTATCGTATTTTTAAAAAGTGACCCCAAAAGACCGAATACTTTCTTGGTTACCAAAAAAGATCTCTTGGAAACTTTTGTGAAAATGCTGTATGACAACTATGGAGATGACTGGAAGTATTTCGAAACATATTTCGAGGACTCCGGGCAGTTAGCGTATAGTAGAATAGATAATGACAAAAACCGCAAAAGAAGGCAACGCCTTTTTTGGAATACACTGAAGGCCAAAAGATTTATTGCCAACAGAGATAGATGGGCAAATAATCAACCTGAAAAAGTTGAGGTGTTTTATGTGTTGTCTTTTATTGGACAGAATTTTGTAAAAATTGGTCACACGTATGATAAGATGGAAACTAGGCTTTACACTTACCTTTTCCCCTCATCTATGAACGACCTAAGAAAATATCAATCCTGCGTAATTGACTTCCATAAGTCTATTGTATTGAAAACAGACAACAGTCAAAATGAAGCTTCATTTGAAAAAGACATCAAGCAGAAATTTAAACGTTATCGGATAGGGGAAGAGATGAATCTAGGAAAGCCAACCGAGATTTTGTATTCAGAAGCTTTGCCTCATTTAGTTACTGATATGTATAATGCGTGTAACGTCAATCCTTTCTGGAGTTTCCAGACTTTATTTGAATTTACAGGTTTTGACAATGGCGAACAGATGAGGGAATTTAATATCCAATCTGGTATTATTCCAAAGGCAACTCAATTTTTCAAGAGAGGTAACAAACCAAAAATGCTCATTCACCCAGAAATTAACATTACAAAATCAGTCTAGAAGTATCAAATGAAACAACTGTTCAATATCTTCAATTTTATAATTCAAGTTTATGAATGAAACTGATAACATTAACTACGCTGATGACTTTCGGTATAATGAAATACTACATAGTACAGCACAATCGATTATGCATTTGTACATTAGGGTCCGGAGGGAGAACCCAGGGAACGCCAATAGAAAAGTATGGACAGAGCAAATAGATTATTGGAGTGTATATGATCGAGAACGGATTCGTAACATGACTTTCGACACACAAGAAAAAGCAAAGGAAGAGTTGGAAAAAGTTTTAAGAGCATACAAGGAAGCACAAAGCCATTTTGATAGCATTGAACAATCGAAGCATGAAAAAGCCAATTGATGTTTTCTTGTTAGCTAGAACTAATAAGGCTGCTCTATCTTACTATGCGAAAGCTAGCGTGTTTAAAACTGAAGAGAATTATAAAGTATGGTTGAATACTCTAAGTTCAAGTATTTTAAGAAATCATTTTGAAGAAATTGGTTTTGAAAATAGCAAAAACGCACTACCGTTTATGCGATTTGTTCTAGAGCTTAACGATTTTGGTTTGGACGAACACATGAAAAATAGTCTATCAAAGTATGACTATGAGCAATGGATCAATCCTAGTAAAGAACTCATTGTTCCAAAAGAAATGAATATTTTGGATCCTGATGATTTAAGTAAGTTAAAGTGATAATTCTATGGACGAAGTGAAAAAGTATGAGGAATTGGAAGTACTGAATAATCAGATAAAGACAATCAGCGAACTTCGAAAGCAATTGACTGAAGAAGGTTCAATTACTCTGACGCAGTTAGAGCATAATGATCTGGTCAACCAACTTGCAACCACACTGGTTGCTTTCAGGTTTTTCCTATTCGCTGAGCATGTGGCTAAATCAAAAAGCCATGACTAATGATCTGGAATCCGGAATAAATTTGATTGATGGGTTGCAGTTATAAAGAAAACCTTTCATTTCTGATCTAGACCTAAGTATGTTATTTGATATTGTAAATCATTTCTTGCTTACTCGAAAAGATTAGATCGTAACCCTTCGGCTTCCAGGCGTCAGCTTTAGACCAATTAGAAAAACCTAGCCCCCAATTCATGAATAAATGATATTTGTTTTTTTGATCAATGGCATAGCCGTTGATTACCCAGGCATGACAGAATATATCAAATCCTTCGACATTCCGGCAAGCGCTCACTATAACAGGTCGGCCACTATCTATTTCACGAATCAAAGTGTCCAGACTAAACTTCCCGTGGGTGGCAGTTCGGTATCCAAAAGACTTCAGTAATGCTTTAGGAACGACTGAAATGGATGGTATGCCAGATTCACCATCCCCGGGTGTTGTAGAGCTCCCACGCACGTCATAAATCATATTTACGCTCACGCCAGCATCGTGCATAAGCCTCGCCATCTCTCTTGTTGAGCAACTATCTTTCATCGCTGTCCAATCATATGTACCCGGTTGTTTGAAATAATGCATAACAGTTGCCATTGCTACAGCAACACAGCCAGCTTGGGCTTTTCCACAAATACTGTTTTTTCCCTTATAGGTTGGGCATAGGCCATTGTAATTACTAATCGTATCAAGAGGATTGCAACTTCCACATGCAAGATCCCATGTTGAAAATATTGGGAGGAAGTTAATCATTACCGCGCTATCAATTGGAGGGTAAGTCTTTATTCCCGGAGGCAAGACTGTTTGGTCCTTTTTTACAATAGGATTTTCACACATAGCGAGTGACAAAAGTGAAGCAAAAAGAAGATTGGTAATTTTCTTATAAGGCATATTTAAAGATAACAAATCCTGATAGTCCTATGAAATATTCAAGCCAAGTCGCCATCGTTTTTTGATGCAAAGTTCAGGTTTGTTTCCTGAGAGAAGCAAAAAGACTACAGCATAAACAGGGGCCCCCACCCCATTTATTCCGTTTCCTTTTTGCTTCACCCGCATTCCTACCCACTGCCCTCTCAGGAAAAAACCTGGTCATGTTGAGCACAAAAAACAATGTTCAACTAAACCATCATTTACCATGGAGACACAATTTGATTTAAGTAACATCGCTGAGGTACAACTTTCTTATGTAACAAAAGTTAAGCCATCCGAGCGCCCTAAGATTCAAACATCAAGAGATTCATTTGAAATACTTCGAAATACCTGGAATGCAGATACAATGGAATTACGAGAAGAAATGAAAGTTATGTTACTTAATCATGGACACCGCTTGTTGGGTATTTATAAACTTTCAGAGGGAGGCGTTGCCGGCACTGTCGCTGATCCGAAGCTAATTTTTGCAGCTGCGATTAAATCAAATTCGAGTTCTATAATTCTCGCTCACAATCACCCTTCCGGGAATTTGCAACCAAGCCAAGCAGATATTCAATTGACTAAAAGATGTAAAGAGATAGGCAAAATGTTAGACCTGGTAGTTCTTGATCACATCATTATCACGGCCGATGCATACTATTCATTTGCTGATGATGGGATGCTTTAAAGCAATCACACTAAATTTATGACGCTAAGAACTTTTATCGTTACATCTGGATTTTAATTTAAGTATAGACTCAAGTATTGAGTGTACCTGCGAAGTTTCTCATAGCGTTTTCAATTATCAAAAAACTTCAGTTAAATTTGGTAAGTAAAAGTTTTAAGATATGACAGAAACCTCAAAAGAAGATCCTAATAGTGCTTTGCCTATAATGTTTATACTTACAGCATTTTTTTTCGCTGTGATAGTTTGGACATTCTTTTACCACGCAGAAATGATTTATAAAATCTGCCTTGTAATATCTATATTAGTCTTGATAATCTCTACTTCAGTTTTGATCTTGATTACTGAAGATTGGCGATACTCGTTTTTTGATTCTAATTGGAGATACAAGCTAGCTCTGCCATGGCTTTTTACATTAATATGCCTCATTATGATTGTTATTTCGAAATCGCTTTTAGACGCGAACGCAGTAAGCAAAGCTCACAAAACTCAAGACTATTTAACTTTTGCCTATTCAGAAATTTCAATAGAACGAGCGACTTTAGGATTTAAACAATTCATGGGTATTTTGTTAATTATTTTTTGCGATTTATGGTGTGCATTTGTGTCTATATATAATTACGTTCAGCATCGAAGAGGAATTTATATGTCATTAAGTTTTTTTTCGGGCTTGATTGGGAAAATAGCATTCATAGCATTATTGACTGGAGCCATTTTGATTTTATCTTAGACGATTTTGGTAGAATGAGGCAACTAAACTTAAATGTACCTCTAATCACTTGTGCCAATAAGTGACTCTGGCACGTTTTTCTTCAAGCCCTTGACATTGATGATCGGCAAAAAAGCAAAATGCAGGTACGTGCCATTTGTTCAAATTTGTCATTTTCAAAATACTTATCATTTAAAAGTTTGATTTAGATTCAATGGAAGAAACCCTAAATCCAAAAAAACCACTAAATTCTCACACCTGAGAAAGAATCCCGCGACTTCCGGCCATGGAAATCTACAACCCCCAAGGTTTTACTCATAACGTAGGATGAATCAGTCAACTTATCGAATTTATATGTCTGTAACTTATCATTATCAAAGTATAGTACATCTCTTGTGAATGCATATACTCCTTTTGTTTCGGTACCATTCTCGATCAGTACGTAACGATTGTCTGGAAGAAATTCAAGAGTATAGGAATCTTCGACAAGCCATTTTCCGATCAATTTGTTATCTATAGTACCTTTAAAGTCATGAGATACTATAACGTTTCCATTCTCATCTAACTCCTCCACCGGTCCGGTAAAATTATCTCCGATGGCCTTAGCCGCAAGCGCTACCCTTCCATTTGAATGATACCATACCTGATCACCTTCCAGTTCACTATTTTCACTAAAGTTAAGTTCACACTTTTGCGCTCCATCACTGTACCATTTCTTTCGTAATCCCACAACTTTACCCATTTTGTAACTGTAAGAATCTATCAAAATACCGTTATCAGGATTATATTCTAGAAAACTTCCATTCAAAACATTGTTTGTATAATTCATTGACTTTACAATCTTACCATCTGATCTAAAGTGCTTATAATAGCCGTCTAATATCGTATTCTTTCCTTCTTTTATGTATTCATACTCTACATAAAAGTGGCCAGGTGATTCCACCGTGGTGGTCTTCCTCTTCCCGCACGACAAAAGGATTATTGCTAATGTAGTGATCAATAGCAACGTAAAACTGCATTTAAAAATAGTATTCATATAGTTGTGTTTAATTTAAATAGAATCAGTCATCTAGCATGTGAGACTAATAGAAATTTTCCTTGAGCAAGAATATTTATGGATTCAAAATTACCATTGTCTTATGTCTAGCATTTCAAATTCAAGATGTGCTTTTTCCGCTACAGAAATTCCTAAGTACCGCATATCTTCAATTGCATTCTTATGGTCATCAGAATATGGGTGCATGTAATTCATTATTTGACCGAGCTTTTGCAACCGTTGCTTAGCTGATATCGATTTGAATTTGTAGACAGCATAGTCAGCCATTATTGTTAAGTAATCTTTGTCACGGACTGCACTTGTAATGTCGACTCCAGGAATTAATCTTGGTTGGTTGAGCAGAGTATTAAAAGCCCAATAGTCTACAGCTTGTATGAAATCTAATGAACCAGATTTTGATGCCGTCTCTTGAAGATCAGAGGTCAAATCCCATATTGATGCTGTTTGCCATAATCTCCTTTCTTTGGCAAAAGAATTTTGCATCAGATTTACAAAAAGGATGTAATAAGGCAGCGCGAATGAAGTACTATAATAGATATTCTTATCTCCGTTAAATGAAGCAATTATTTTTTGTTCTCGATCTCCTTGCCTCGCATGCCTGATTTCATAAGCAAAATAATGTAAATGATTTTTTGCGCTAGAATCTTCTGCATAGCAGTCTGCACAATGATGAATCACGTTATACAAGCGTTCCAAATCTTGAAAATCACCAAGAAGAGAAAGCCCAAAAAATTTCTTAGTTAGAGTTGTATATATCATTCCTTACTCGAATGTTCTGTTACTTAGATTTGACTTTCGAATGTCACTGAAACTACTACACATATGCTAACTTTCGCTTAGTCGTTTCTTGTGTAACAGGGATATGTGTTTTACCTTTCACAAGTTCCAACCTAAAGCCGTGGACATGAGCGATTTTTATAAATGAAGTCAATTTGATATCAGTGGTTTTACCTGAACGTAAATTTTGAATTGCATTTGGATGTAATCCTGCAGCTTTTGCTAAAACGCGCACAGATTTTTCGTCATCTTCGGACATACTCGCAAGGAGCTCCTGTAAAGCAAGTTCTTGATACTCTATCTCGAAAGCTTTTTTGAATTTGGCATCCTGCATTTCTCTCTCGAATGTGCTGAGCTCTTTACTTTTCTTTTTCATAGTAGGTTCCTTCATTTACTCTTTGCTTATACGATTTCATGTCGCTTACTGCCTTAGTTTTTTCTCCTTGTGGGAGTTTGTCTTGTTTCTTCCAGAAGGCATTGGTTACGATAATTTTTTTTCCTTCCACAAAGAAGCTTAGAAAACGATGGGGTTGTGGCTTAAAAGCATATATCTTATCTCCTTCATTTCGAAACTTAGTTTCGTCCCTGATCTTCCCTATGTCGCCCATCAATTTGAACAGCTTAAGGACCTTTATCCGATCGCTGACATTAAGTTCCTGATAATATTGCAATGCCTGGCTTTGACCTTTCGGAGAATAGTACCATTCTATTGTAAACTCTTGCCCTTTATAGGCAATGTACTCTTTAGGCATAAACATACTGTAACATTGCAATGTTACAGTTTTATTTTGTGGCTTTCAAGGATATTTGCGAAAAGCCATCTAGAGTCAAAAGATAAAAGCTAAGTCTTTTGCCATTAATTTTGCCATTATTCAAAACATAAATATCAGATAATCAAAATATTAAAGCTATTATATAGTACTCCCGTCCTGGGTACATTAAAGACAAGAAAGCACTGTAATTCAGTGCTTTTTGCGTTTTGTGGCAGCTTACGAACTTGCAAGTAACGTGTGCTTTACAAAGTTGCATTTTCATGAATCGAAAATCATAATCTAACAATTCTGTATCTTTGAATTATGAAAAGCAAATCAGAAGAACAAAAAGAATTGATAGCAGAGTTCAAGGGTTTTGCAGAAAGGGCAAACGTGGTCGTTAAGAATATAAAGCCTGTTAATACCAACAAAGTCGTTTTGTCCTCTCATCCATTTGTTTCGAAGGAAAAGACAGTATCACTGACTAAGTAATCACTTGCCCACGTTGTTTATCATTGGTGGACCTAACGGGTCAGGCAAATCCACAAACAGCGAAGCCTTTCTGGAGCCATACAATCTTACCGCTTTCGACTACGACAAAGAATTAGAATTAGCCTGGAGACGTTTTAGTTTTGACCCAGCCGTGGAAGATGGGGTTCGTGATTCCCTAGACGAATTGTTTGAGATGAAGAAGAATTTAGCAGTAAAAAACAAAACTGACTTTGCATTCGAAACTAATTATCATCAGGATTCAATAGTGCAGACGGTTAATAATTTCAAAGAAGCTGGCCATCAAGCCGTAATGATTTTTCTCGCTCTCCCAAGCGAAGAAACCGCGATAAATCGTGTTAAACGCAGAGTGTCACAAGGTGGGCATAGTGTTGACGAAGTCACAATTCGAGATCGATACAAAAAAGGGCTACAGCTGCTGGATCGTACCTATGATAAATTTGATCGAGTGCACATATACCTCAGCGTAGAAAATGAAGTAAAATTGATTCTTACAATTGACCCCAAAAACAAGATATTACACGCTGAATCAACTCAGCTTTTGGATAAACTTCCACACTTGAATGACTTTGTTCGCTCTCTAGAAAGAGAAAACAAATAATATTCACCAACTAGAATTGATTTCCACTACCTCGGAAACCCATTCTTATCCATATTCGGCAGCAAGTTCAGCGCATTTTTATAATAGATTTTTTTCAAAATTTCGTCCGGCAGGCCGATGCCATACATGCGCCAGAAGGCATGGTACCTTTTGTGATAGGGAAAATATTCATCTTCTGTTTCCAGCACCCGAAAATAGGTTTCATACTCTTCCGGAACCCAACTGTCTTTACCAAACAGCACCCGATCTTGGTACTTGGTTAAAAATGCTTTTGCAGCACGCGGCTGTCGGCCCAACTCGGCAATCACTGCGCCAATTTCCGTGTACATGTTGGGGTACGTTTCCATCAACTGACTGAGTTTTTTCAAGTCGCTGCCAAACCAGCCAAGGTGGGCATTAATGAATTTCGTCTTCGGATGTTTTTTGAAAATGCTATGCTGCTCGGCAATGATGGTTTCCCACTTCACCGTGTCGGTGTCGTGCCTTCGGCCGGGATGTAATTTAAGCTCCAGCCAGCGCTCGTTGTTTTTGTCGATCGGTTCCCAAAATTGCTTTGGGTCTGCCGCATGAATCAATACTGGAATGCCTAACTCACCACACTTGGCCCACACCGGATCAATGCGCGGATCATCAATATGAATGCGATTGCCTTTCGAATCTTTGTTGAATAACCCCAGGCTTTTGTAAATTTTTAACCCTTTCGCACCGCGCTTCACATCATCTTCCAATTGTTTGACGGTGCGTGCTGTCCAGTCAGCATCATCAATAGCCCCGAAGTCCACATTCGTAAAAAGTACAAAGCGATTGGGGTATTGTTTCTTGATATTGTCGATGGATTTTTCCAGGTGGTCTCCACTACTACGAAACCCACGTCCACTCAAATTCACCATCACCCCCATATTGAGCTTATCCATTTCTTTAATCAGCCCACTTAAATCGGCCGAGTTCATATTGCCTTGGTGGTTGTGTATATCAATAAAAGGGAATTTTGCTTTCGTGACACGATGTTCCTCCACCTTTAAGGAGGATGGAGGATTGTATTCTTCAAAATCCATCTTCATGTCCAGCGGCTTTTCTTGTGCGCGAACGCATAATGCCAATAAACAACACACAGCCAATAAAATTTTTCGCATAATCAATTAAATGTTTCTCTAAAATACGCTTTTGTGTAGACAGAGATTTAAAATATATGTGAACGGTCATTAAACCTCACTTCCGTTCGGCAATCCAAGCAACATAAAACAGATGCTCTGAGATAGATTAACATTTAAACGTTTGAGGTATGAAGAAGCTAGTATCGTTTTCCATTTTTGTTGTGATGGTTTTGTCCATGATGTTCGTTTCAAAATCGGCCCAGGCACAACGGGTCATTATCAATCGTTCTACCGTTTTAATGGCTCCGATTCCAAATACAACCATCGCATCCACGCAAGGATTTTGGAAGTGGAGCAATCGCCACCAAAAGTATGTGTGGGTTACTAAGTCCAAGGTGCGGTTTCGTGTGCACCGTGGCTACCGAGTGCGCATCTAGTCGCTTTTGAATCCGTCAAATCTTAGTAACTTGCTTACTTTGATTTGAATGAGAATGAAGAAATTCTTTTTACTGTTACTCTTGCCGATTGGGTTACTCGCCCAACCGGCTGATCAAGTGTTGGATGCGGCCAAGCGCAAAATTGCTTCGCGCAATTATGTGGAGGCCAAAGCAGACCTCACTAAATTTATTGGCACCAATCCTAAAGACAGAAATGCCTTTACCCTTCGTGGCCGAGCGCGTATCGGCTTACAAGATTATTACGGAGCCATTGGCGATTTTAACTTTGCCTTAGAGATAGACTCCACCTGGGCCGAAGCCCTCAACTTCCGAGGAGAAGCTAAAATTTATTTAGGCGATGATGAAGGTGCCATTGCCGATTTGGACAAAGCCATTCGCTTTCGACCCAACTATGAAGAGGCTTACACCAACCGCGGTCTTGCCAAATACAACATCGAAGATTTTCAAAGTGCCTATTTCGATTTTTCGAAAGCGTTGGAGTTGGGTCAACCGAATGATGACAAGTACTATCATCGGGGTGTCGTTAAATCTGAACTTGGAGAATTTGTCAGCGCAATTGACGATTACTCCAAAGCGATTGAATACGACAAAACCGATGCAAACCTCTACAACTATCGCGGGGTAGCGTACTATAACATCAGCGATTTTGACAAAGCTATTGCCGATTACAACGAAGCAATTCGTCTCGACCCGAAAGATCCGTTGAAGTATGAAAACCGGGCACTATCTAAAAGCGCTAAAGAAGATTTGAAAGGCGCGCTGGAAGATTATAACAAATCACTGGAGTTAGATACGGAAGACTCAGAAACCTTCAACCTGCGCGGTGTGCTAAAACATACATTATTGGATTATGATGGTGCGATTGCCGACTACACCAAGGCCATTGAATTAGACAATACCAACCCTACGTATTTTGATAACCGTGCGCTCAGCAAAACAGCCAAAGAAGATTATGCTGGTGCGATTGATGACTACACAGCTTCTATTGAATTGTATCCCACCGATGCGGAAACATTTTATCAACGCGCGCTGGTGAAGTTGACGATGAACAACAATTATGATGGCTGCCTCGATTTAAAACGTGCGGATGAATTGGGTTCTCCGGAGGCAAAGGCTGCTATCAAAAAAAGCTGCAAGTAATTTCTCGCGTGAAGATTTTTGTTATTCTCAATGGAGTTTCCCGCAAGAAGGAGAAATTCTATCGTGACATTTTGCCTCCGTTGCAAACTAAATTTGACTGTTCAGTAGCTGAAACACGCTATTCAGGCCACGCAATCCAACTGGCACGAGAAGCCACTCACCAAAATTTTGAGTGTATTATTTCATGCGGTGGCGATGGCACGCTCAACCAAGTTCTTAATGGAATGCTTTCCGATGGCTTTGAGAATTTACCTAAGCTAGCCATACTTCCTTTGGGATCAGGAAACGATTTTGCGGGCTCGTGTAGCTTACAATTAGAACGACAGCAATTGATTTCATTATTGGAAAAGAATAACCCTATTGCTACCGATGTGGGTAAAATTATTTGTAATGATTTATCCGGAACACCGATAAAAAAATATTTTTTAAATGTGGCCAGTGTAGGAATGGGTCCTGCAACTGTAGAGCGCATGGAAAAGCTTCCACGATGGATGGGAAGCGACTTGCGCTATCTGGCGGCAATCCTGCACACATTTTTTACGCATCGACCAACGCATTTAAGTATCAAAACAGAATCGTGGAATTGGGCTGGAAAAGCCCGCGTGTGGGCAATGGCCAATGGTCAATCTTTTGGCAACCGAATTTACATTGCTCCTCAATCGACACCCAATGACGGAATATTCGATACATTTTTAGCCAGCGATGTACCTCTTCTAAAATTTCTGATCTACCTACAACAACTGAAAGGAAAGAAGAATATAAACGACTCCAAAATTCAATATAACCAAGGCCGCTATTTCGAAATGACTGCGAGTCAAAATCTAGCGATTGAAGCCGATGGAGAAATACAAGGATATTTGCCGGCTAAAGTTGAGCTGCTATCGAATCGAATTTTGATTTTCCGCCAATAAAAAATGCACTCCAATGTGAAGTGCATTTTTTACTTCTGGGTGCCTGGCAATTTATTTTTTTACCACTAATGTACCGGCAATTATATCGTGCAGCGCTTGTTTTTTCTCTGTGAAAGCAGCAAGCAAATAGCCAACTAAGAAAGTGATCGTAGAAACGATTTTGCTCACATTGCGGATCAAAGCTTTTACAAAATCCAATTTTCCTCCGTTCAAATCAGTCACAATTAATCCAAGCGCCAACTTGCCTACAGTAGCCTGAAATTTAGAAGATTCCATTAAACTGAAATACAAGACATTGACTACTTGCCCGATTAAGCCAACGGTTCCGAATAAGGCGGTAATTTTAGCAACTAAGGCTAGCGCGTCTGCTTCGCTACCATTTGCGATATCACTAGACGCACCAATACCAACGGCAGCAAGTATAGGTGCTAAGACCACAAACTGAAGAATACCGATAATGATACCATCAATAATCACAGCTACAAATCGTAGCCAAAATCCAGCATAGTTTTTCATATAAGTTTTAAGTTAGGTTGAATTAAAATTAACGAATACACATCACCTGTCCAATACCATTCTTACCTTTATTAACAAACCACAAGAAATGAACAAAACATTGGCTAATCAATTTGAGTCACTCGAGGCCCAGCGAAAGGAATTATTATCTTCTCTTGGCAGTTTGCCAGCGGACAAACTAAATAATCATTCCGAGGGTCACTGGTCCATCAATCAGATTATCGCTCACCTGATTGCTGCTGAAAAGCTATCCGTTGCCTATCTTCAAAAGAAAATATTGGCAATAAATGAAGTTGATAACACCGGCATTTACGAAGAAATTAAAATGATTGGGCTCATAATCAGTCAACGGTTGCCGCTCAAATTTCGAGCTCCCCGTGTGGTGGTAGAAAACACCAACCAAACTACAGACATTTCTCAATTAGAAAAAGAATGGGCATTCGCGCGCGAAGAGCTCCGTCAACTATTGGAAAAAGTGGCCGATGACCAAATCAAGCGAAGAATTTATAAACATGTACGTGCTGGTAAACTGAATATTCTTCATGCGCTTATCTTTTTTCGCGAACATATCATTCATCACCAACCTCAAATTAAGAGATTGATGTAATCTTTTTGCCCTCTATCCTAATCTCTTTTGCAACCTCTGCACGGATGTGCTAAGTTGTGTTATTAAAAATCTATTATTTTCCATCACGATGAAAAAATTGTTTTTCCTTTTCCTTTTTAGCAGTTCACTGATCTTTGCCCAAACCAATGTGCAAAGCCCGTCTCAATTTTTAGGCTATGAACTGGGTGACCGGTTCAGCCGTCATCATCAAATGGTGGATTACTTTAAGCATATCGATAATGCAGCCGAAAATGTAGTCGTGAAACAATACGGAGAAACGTATGAGCATCGCCCGCTGATTTATGCCATCATCGCATCACCCGATAATTTTAAAAACCTGGAACAAATTCGTTTAGACAACTTGCGTAGAGCAGGAATGGCAGATGGAACTCCTTCCACGAAAGTTGCCATTCTCTGGCTGAGTTATAATGTACATGGCAACGAAGCCAACTCGATGGAAGCTGCTATGAAAACCATTTATGAATTGGTCAATCCGGCTAATCCCAAAACAAAGGAATGGTTAAAAAATACTGTCATCATCATGGATCCCTGCATCAATCCCGATGGTAGAGATCGCTACGCAAACTTTTATAATCAATATGGAAACCTTCCGGCTAATGCCGATCCGCAAGCCCGCGAACACGCGGAGCCTTGGCCACGTGGAAGAGCCAATCACTACTTGTTTGACTTGAACAGAGATTGGGCATGGGAAACACAGATTGAATCACAAGCCCGCATTAAATTATATAATCAATGGATGCCGCACGTGCATGTGGATTACCACGAACAAGGCTACAATTCGCCTTACTATTTCGCACCGGCCGCAGAGCCCTACCACGAGGTTATTTCCAATTGGCAGCGTGAGTTTCAAGGCTTGATTGGAAAGAGCAATGCCAAATATTTTGATGAACAAGGCTGGCTGTACTTTACAAAAGAGCGATTCGATTTGTATTATCCAAGCTATGGTGATACCTATCCCACATACAATGGTGCTATTGGTATGACGTATGAAAAAGGCGGAATCGGAGCAGGCCTTACGGTAATTACCAATGAAGGCGATCCATTAACCTTAAAAGATAGACTGACACATCACTTCACTACGGGTATGTCCACGTTGGAAGTAACATCGACCAACGCGAATAAATTGGTAGACGAATTCGAAAAATTTTTCAAAGAGAATTTGAATAGCCCGGCAGCTTCCTATAAAACGTATGTGATCAAAGCCGATAACAATCCCGATAAGTTAGCGCGATTTACCAACTGGCTTACAACCCACAGAATTCAATATGGACATACAGATGCGAGCAAAGCTACTCGTGGTTTTGATTACCAAACAGAATCTACAGGAAGTGTAACTGTTAACACGGACGACATCATCATCAATATTCACCAGCCGAAAGGCCGTTTCATTACAACAC
>JABFSO010000484.1 GCA_013140555.1 Cyclobacteriaceae bacterium
GACTGAAGATGTGTGGCAAGCGCAACTCCCAGGCTATCGTTTTCCTGTGTTGGAATTATTTCGCGATCAAACACAATCCGGTTGCGGATCGGCTACTTCGGCATCGGGACCTTTCTATTGCAGTGCCGATGAGCGAGTTTACATCGACTTGAGTTTCTATGAGGAATTAAAAAATCAACTCAATGCTCCGGGCGATTTCGCGCAAGCGTATGTGATTGCACACGAAGTGGGGCACCACATTCAACATCTGCGAGGTATTACCGATAAAGTGCATGCCATGCGCGAAAAGTTGAGTGAAGAGGAATACAATAAGCTCTCCGTAAAGCTGGAACTTCAAGCTGATTTCCTTGCGGGAATGTGGGCACACTATGCGAAAGACAATCGCGATTTTATTGAAGAGGGTGATATTGAAGAAGCATTGAATGCCGCTGCCGCCATTGGTGACGACCGCCTTCAAAAGAAATTTCAGGGAACCGTAGTGCCTGATTCATTTACACATGGCACTTCGGAGCAACGCGTGCGGTGGTTTTTGAAAGGTTTTAAAACCGGAGATATGGCGCAAGGCGATACTTTTTCTACCGATAACTTATAACCACTTTGAAAGTCAACTTTTGATTCTAAAAATCTCCTTCTATTTTTGCTCACCAAACTGATTTAATACTATGGGACGCGTATTTGAGAAAAGAAAACACACCATGTTTGCCCGCTTTGACAGGATGGCGAAAGCATTTACCCGCATCGGTAAAGACATTGCAATGGCAGTGAAAAATGGTGGCCCCAATCCGGATAACAACCCTAAACTAAGGATGGCTATCCGCAATGCGAAGGGAGTAAATATGCCGAAGGATAGAGTTGAAGCTGCGATTAAGCGAGCTTCGTCCAAAGAAGAAAAAGATTTTCAAGAGATCGTTTATGAGGGCTATGCACCTCATGGCATACCTGTGTTGGTAGAATGCGCTACAGACAATCCAACGCGTACCGTTGCCAATATCCGGCTGCAGTTTTCAAAGAATGACGGCAGTATGGGCAATTCCGGATCGGTATCGTTTATGTTTGAGCGCAAAGGCGTTTTCAAATTTGAACCTTCTAAATTAAATCTGGACGAACTGGAATTGGATTTGATTGATGCCGGTGCCGAAGACATTCAACGCGATGCAGAGGAAACCATCATCTACACCAAGTTTGCTGAGTTTGGCCACATGGTGAAGTTCTTAGAATCAAAGAAGCTGGAAGCCAAAAGCTCTGAGTTGCAATACATTCCGAACACCACGAAAGAACTGGGCGAAGCCGAACAAGATGAAGTGCTGAAATGCATTGAAGCGCTGGAAGCGGACGATGACGTGCAAAACGTGTATCACAACTTGGCGTAAGGATTACTGTTTCGGTCGTGCCAACTTCATCTGACTTCCCTCACGGGTCAGATTATCATCTACCATGCGGTTGTTATACTGCTGAATAAATGCTTTCAGCTTCGTCTCCATATTGTTCACAGTATCCGGGAGAGCCGGAAGCAAATTCTTTTTTAAAAACACATCCGATTTGAAGTCAAACAAAGCACTGGATTTACTTCCATCAAATTGAAGTAAGTAGTTGCCTTGGAAAAATTGGTACTGATTATTCAGGTACGTAAATGCAAACGGCACTTCGCGTGGATTGAAAATGTCTCTTCCAAATGAAACATACGGACGATCATAACCAAGTTGCGAAAGTACCGTAGGCATGATATCCACCTGTTGAATGAGTTGATTCTGAAATGAACCTTTGGATTCGCTCGGTTCATAAAAGATGATCGGGATCGAAAAATAACCCCAGGCTGTGTTGTATTCCGGATGCGCAATTTCCGCGGAAGCGTGATCGGCCGTAAGAACAAACAACGTGTTCTTAAACCAAGGCATGGTAGCAGCTGTAGCAAAGAATTTCTTCAATGCCATATCTGTGTACTCAATGGTTCGATGCACTAGGCGCGGGCCGCCTTTAAATGTATTTTCATATTCTTCGGGCAGTTGATAGGGATGATGCGATGAAAGCGTAAACAGGTTGGCATAAAACGGCTGCTGAAAAGTATTGATCTTCTGAGCGAAGTATTGCATAAACTTCTCATCCCAGATACCCCAGATGCCATCAAAATCTTCGTTGTGGTTGTATTCATCTTTTCCGAAGTAATCATTAAAGCCACTTTGGCGGGCAAAGGCATCAAAGCCCATCGAGCCGTTGGGGGCGCCATGAAAAAAGGCACTGTAATACCCCTTCTCACGAAGCAAATTGGGCAAGCTGTTGATCTTGTTACCAGAAAAGTGAGAAAGCACAAAAGGAACTTCAATGGAGGGAATGCTGGCTATTACCGAAGGCATGGCATCAATCGACTTGCGGCCGTTGGCCATCGAATATTGAAAAGCATGACTAACACTAATCAACGAATCTAAAAATGGTGTGTAGCCCGGATGATTTATTTTGTCAGGATGGTAAGCTCCAACAAACTCTTTCGAAAAACTTTCCAGAATAATGACAACCACATTTTTTTTTGTGAAAGCACGAGATGTATCCGGTAAACGGAGTGGTGAAAAAACTTTATTCAACTCCTCCTCATTGGTAAAATAATTGACTTTTTGAATGACGTTGGCTTTGGCTGTTCGCATCAAGGCAAATGGAGTGTTCAAAACAATGTTGACATCTTTGGGTTCTGTAGCATACACGGCTGCATTGCTCAGGGTAATGGGTCGTGTGCTTTCGCGAAAGCCTCCTCGGGCGCCACCTATGAAAAGCCCGATGGAAAGCAAAAATCCCAACAAGCCAAAGCCATAAAATGCGATTGGCTTTTTCAGTTGCGGGCCTTCATAGCGAATCAGCTTCCGTGCACCAACAACAAGAATTGCAACCAACGCCACAAAAAACAAAAACACATACCAGTAGTCAATAATGAATTGAAAGAACAACGAGCCCATATTAGTTTCATTCTCGAATTGGTCGAGTACACTCAACGTGGTTCTGCGTAGAGTAAACCGATAGTAAATGATATCGGCTGAGTTAACCGCCATTGCAATAGAATTGAAAACAACGAAGACCCAAAACACCAATTTCTGGTAGAAGGACTTAAAGCGAAGTGCAAGGGGTACAATCAACAAAAGAACAAACAACGAATTAGAATACAGCGTAGCAGCTAAATCGAACCTCAGTCCGCCTCCCATAATCAACAGCATCCGGCTCCACGTCATGTCCGGAAAAAAAGCGGTGTTGAACAAGAAAAAGGCTATCCGGCTAACGCTGTATAAAAACATGACCAAAGTCAGGCTCAAAATCAGGGTGACATATATATTTCCCTTTATCCTCAGATCGTTCTTATTTTCAGTAAATAATCCCTTCATGAACCTCAAAATAAGCTATTCAAAATGTAAAGACCATGTGTATTTGATTAATTGTCTTAGTTTTGTTAGTTGTGAAAACCATCTGACATCCTTTGACATGGTTGTTGGCTGATTGGATCCACTAAACAAAACCCCCACGATGCGAGTCGTTATCGCTATTGCTGTTATTTTACTTTCTACTGGCCAACTTTGGAGCCAGAACGTAGAGTCATTTGGCTTAATTGTAGGGCTCAATTCGCCTATTACCATCGATGAAGGTCTACAAAAAGATCCACGCTATTTCGGGCAATTCACTTTGCGTGCCTCTCCGATCGGTTTTTCGTATGGTATAGATAAACTCGGATACGGCTACCTGATTACGCCTTCCTATCTTCAAATTGGGCAGAAGTACAATATTAAAAACACCATTGGTGGCGAAATCGGCACGCGCGACATTCAAATGGATTATATCAGTGTGCCCATCGCTTTGAAATTACATATCAACGATCTGGCTTTCTTTCGCCTGAGTGCAGTGGCGGCATTAAACTTTAATTATCTCGTCAGCGGAAAAGAAATCGTTTCGTATAGCAGTGCAAAAGTGCGATTCCCCTCCGGAGTTTCTGTGCCTACAACACCCGGATACATTGTTGCCTATGATGGAGTTTTTGTGCCAGATGTGGATAATGAAGTATATGTCTCTACCGATAAATTTAACGCCTTTCAACTGTTTGCCGGATTAGGGCTTCATTCTGACTTTGATTTGAACGACAATTGGAGTTTAAACTTTGATGGTCGGATAAACTTTGGGATTTTCGATCCACGACAAACCAGCTACATAGATCAACTGAAAAAACCGAGTGGTGGTCCCGATATTAATAATCTTCCTGGAGCACCTGACTTATATGGTCAGAGACGTGAAGTTTATCTATCGGTGAACTTTGGATTGAGTTATATTATTCAAAGTCAAGCCAAACAGAAAATAAAGAAAACCACGATAAAAGATCGAAGTGGAAATAAAGGCATGCCGAAGTCACGAAACAAAAAACCCCGATAGAATCGAGGTTTCCTGTTTGATTATTTGACAGAGTGCTATCCAATCAAAAACGAAGCACGCTTCATCGCTTCAGCATGACTTTGGCCATTTTTAATATTGCTTTGAATGGTTTCCACCAACTCTTTCACACCTTCTTTTTTATAGCCAAACTTGACGGCAAAGATGTGTGATAACTTCATCTCTTCCTGATGGATGGATTGGTCGATGCTCATCATGTGCACCAAATCATACAATTGATCAAATTTTTCTTTCGGATCGGCCGGCACTTCAAACTCCACTTGCGTGGGATTACTCCGGATGTCTTTCAATTGTGCTTCTGAAATATTGTTTCTCTTAGCAATGGACTTGAGCAGGTCATATTCGGCTGAATCAAAGTTTCCATCTACAGCCGCCATCTCGATCAGGTTTTTCATGTGGCTGCGTGCTGTTGATTTACCTTGTTTGAATACGCCTAAAATATCAGTGAATTTCATGATCAGGGGATTTAGGGGTTTATTTTTCAAGCTAACTTGAAAAACTTAAAAAGTCAATTCCCGCAACATTTATATTACCTACAATTCGACCAACTTGGAATCTGCAAAACAACGCAATAAATGAAGCTGATTTTGTGCCCTGATTAAGTTATGATGTTCATAGCGGGCGCCATAATAGCGATCGTCATTGAAATAATCGGTTAAGAATCGCAAGGCTTGCATGTAAATCAAAAACTGGCCCGCAAAGAAAAACGCGCTGTTTTCTTCTTTCGAAAGTTCATCTTTCATCGCATCCGAATAACCTTGCACAATGGCATGATAATAATCCGGTCGGACTTCAATTTTTGTAAAATCGGATTCCTCTTCGTTGGCCGGAGATAGATAGGTGCGCATCATGTCACCGATATCGCTAAAGAAATAGCCGGGCATTACCGTGTCGAGATCGATCACACAGATGCCTTTATCACTTGGATCAAAAAGAACATTACTGATCTTAGTATCGTGATGGGTGACGCGTTGTTTAAAAGTGGGGTTGTGAATAGCGCTAACATATTGATCCACTAGAAAATAGTAATGCTCAATTTCTTTTATTTCCTCAGCGCAAGCTTGTAAGCGTTGAGCATTACCATTTTGTAAGGAATCGAGAAATTGCTGGTACCTGAATTTCAGGTTATGAAAATCGGGAATGGTTGTTTGAAGTTGTGATGCGTTGAATTTAGAAAACGCTTGTGTGAATTGACCAAATTGAAAGGCGGCTTCATACGCTTGCGCGGATGTTTCCACCACGTGGATGGTTTTTGAGTTTTTTACAAATGGTGATAGTCGAAAGTAGCCATCGGCTTCGCGGACTAACTCCGCTCGTTTTGTTGTTTTAAGGGGAGCGATTAACTTATAATTCGAATTGATAGATTTCAAATGATCAGCTAATAATCGGATGTTATCTGCAATTTTCTGTGGATCGCTAAATACTTGATGATTGATTCGCTGAAGAATAAAACTCTCTCCATTAGCTTCTACTTTCCAAGTTTGATTGATGAGCCCACCGGATAACAACTCCAGTGTGGAATTTTCAAACTGTGAGCCGTAATGAAGGAGAATATTCTTCATAGAAATAAAGATAGCCTTTCGAGTAGTATTTCACGCAAAGGCGCGAAGACGGCAAGGGAGTCTTTCAAACAAACATTTTCCAGAATCTTCTTCGCGTCTTTGCGCCTTTGCGTGCAACAACTTACAACACCACGTTCACAATCCTTCCCTGCACCACAATCATCTTCTTCGGTGGTTTGCCTTCCGTCCACTTTTGCACAATATCGGAAGCCAACACAATTCGCTCGATTTCTTCTTTCGGCATGTCCAACGCAAACTCCATTTGTGCGCGCACTTTTCCGTTGATAGAAATCGGGTAGCTGAAGGTACTCTCTACCAGATATTGCTCATCGTATTTTGGGAACGAAGCGGTGAGAATACTTTCGGTGTGTCCCAGTTTTTCCCAAAGCTCTTCGGCAATGTGCGGGGCAAAAGGTGAAATGGCAATGATCAGTGGTTCCACGATCGCGCGCTTATTGCACTTGAGTGAACTCAATTCGTTCACGCAAATCATAAACTCGCTCACGGAAGTATTGAAAGAGAAATTCTCAATGTCTTGCTCTACCTTCTTGATAGTTTTGTGCAACACTTTCAATTCATCGCGCGAAGGCGCTGCATCACTCACTTTAAAATTGCCGGCCTGATCGTGTACGAGGTTCCACACCCTGCGCAAGAATTTGTAAACGCCATCAATCCCTTGCGTGCTCCACGGCTTCGATGCTTCCAACGGACCAAGGAACATCTCATACATCCGAAGGGTATCCGCTCCGTAGTTGTCGATGATCTGATCAGGATTAACTACATTGAAATACGACTTACTCATTTTCTCAATAGCTGAACCACAGATGTATTTGCCGTCTTTTCCATTGATAAAGATAGAATCAGCAAAAAATGGTTTCCAATTCTTAAAGCCCTCCTTATTTAATTCAAGACCATCAACAAGGCTTATATCTACGTGAATTGGGGTAAGATTATCAGTCGTCCAATCATTATCTGGATTTAACAAAAACCTACCTTCTGACGCTAACCCAGACTCAATAATTGATTTACTGGCAATGTCTAGTTGATTTAAAATTGTCTCCATAACAATTTTGGTATCTCCTGCTTGAAAGGACTTTCTTAAATCATCTGAAATAAAAACCGGACCGATATTTGCTGGGGTTTTAGGATTAGGTGTCCCATTTTCATTGCGCCATGTAACCGTTGCTCGATACACAAATCTCGAATCCCCCGTAATCTTTCCCTGATTGATTAACTTCTTGAAAGGCTCATCAAAATTGAGGTAGCCTAAATCATGAAGGACTTTCGTCCACAAGCGCGAGTAGAGCAAGTGAGCAACAGCATGTTCGGCTCCGCCAACATACACATCTACTTGTCCCCAATAGTCAAGTGCTTTTTTATCTGCGAAAGCATTTGGGTTTTTTGGATCCATGTAGCGCAAGAAATACCACGCAGCACCTGCGTGCGTAGGCATGGTGTTGCTGTCGCGGTTTAAGTTCGGAGCAAAGTTGATCCATTCGGTCAGGTTGGCCAACGGGCCTTCGCCATTGCCGGAAGGCTTGAAGTTATTCGAAGGCGGCAACTCTAGCGGCAGCTCGCTCTCCTTCATGGCATATGGCATGTCGCCTTTGAAGACTACCGGGAACGGTTCGCCCCAATAGCGTTGACGGCTCCAGCCGGCATCACGCATCTTGTAATTCACTTGTCGTTTGCCAATTCCTTTTTCTTCCAACTTCTGAATGACGATGTCTACCGCATCGCGCATCATGACGCCATTGAGGAAATCGGAATTTTCTAAAATCGCATCTTTCGTAGCGTTGGCTTCTTCGCCATTGTAGTGTGAACCAATGATGTTCGTAATCGGCAACTTAAAATGCTTCGCAAATTTGTGGTCGCGCTCATCGCCACACGGCACAGCCATGATGGCTCCGGTGCCGTATCCGGCCAACACATACTCGCTGATCCAGATCGGAATTTGTTTTCCGCTCAATGGGTTGACGGCATACGCTCCGGTGAAGGCTCCGGTAATTTTCTTTACTTCGGCCATGCGGTCTACTTCCGAGCGGCTCTCGACATACTTTAAATATTTTTCGATGTCATCACGTTGCGCTTCGGTGGTAATTTGTTTTACCAAATCATGTTCCGGTGCAATCACCATAAAGTCCACACCAAAAATGGTATCGGGGCGGGTGGTGAAGACAGTGAGAACCTCACCCCCCTGCCCCCTCTCCGCAGGGGAGGAGTTAGCGGTGAGGTCAATACGAAAATCAATACTCGCTCCCACGCTCTTGCCAATCCAGTTACGCTGAATGTCTTTCATCGACTCGCTGAAGTCGATTTCTTCCAAGCCTTTCAACAGGCGGTCGGCATATTCGGTGATACGCAAACTCCATTGGCGCATTTGCTTTTTCACTACCGGAAAACCGCCACGATAGCTGACGCCATTGATAACTTCATCATTCGCCAAAACCGTTCCTAATGCTTCACACCAATTCACATCGGTGTAAGCGAGGTAGGCCATGCGGTATTGCATTAAAATCTCTTGTTGTATTTTTTCATCAAAACTTTTCCACTGTGCGGCAGTGAAGTTTTGACCGGAATATCCTTCGGGATTGAATTTTGTGTTGGGTACAGGATGATGTTGGTTTCCTTCTGTCTCAAATAATTTGATCAACTCCGAAATGCGTTCTGCCTTTTGCTTTTTGCGATTGAACCAGCTATCGAAGATTTGCAAGAAGATCCACTGCGTCCAGCGGTAATAGGTAGGGTCGCAGGTTTGCACCTCGCGACTCCAATCGTAGCTAAAGCCGATGTTACCTAATTGCCGCTTGAAGTTGTTGATGTTATCGGCTGTGGAGACGGCAGGATGAATGCCATGCTCTAGCGCATACTGCTCGGCCGGCAAACCAAATGCATCGAAGCCCATGGGGTGCAACACATTGAAGCCTTTGATGCGCTTGAAGCGCGCAACAATATCGGATGCGATATAGCCGAGTGGATGGCCTACGTGCAACCCCGCACCCGAAGGGTAAGGGAACATATCGAGCACATAATATTTTGGTTTAGTCGTATCGTTGGTGACGGTATAAACAGAGCGCTTTTGCCACTCCTCGCGCCATTTTTGCTCAATCTTCTTAATCTCTTCTTTGCTGTAGTCGGCCATAATGCTTAATTCTTCGAATTTGGTAATACTTGAATCAGCAAAAATAAGGTAAAGCGAGGAATTTCATTCAGGGAATTTTGGATAGACAAGAGTACTTTCCATCAGCACAAGCTACGTACTGGCTGGGCCAGGGATGGAAGCGAAAAGCCCGCACCCCCGATAGACAATAGCAAGCTGGCGGGGGGCGGACTTGTAGTGAACAGCCCGGTGGCTTTGCGCCTCGCTTGGCCAGGCCCCAAAAATTTCAGTATCAGTTTCTGACAACTCATCCGGCTGCTTCTACAAGCGGGTAACTGTGATTCGAAAAGCTCGTCTGATGCGCGCACTTTTACCGTGTAATCGAGCAAAAAAAGTTATGAAGATACTGGCAGCATTGATTTTAGTGAGTTCTTGCGCTTTCGCACAAACAAAAGTTTCGGGTGTGGTGAAAGACACGCAGGGTGAGGCGGTGATTGGCGCGAATGTGATGATCAAAGATTCGTATGACGGCACCAGCTCGGATGCGGAAGGAAAATTTTCTTTTAAGACGGACGAAAAAGGTGCGCACATTTTGGTCGCCACTTTCGTGGGATACAAGGCGTACTCAAATTCGATTTCGCTCGATGGCAAAGAAGTGGTGATGAACATTGTGTTGCAAGAAGAAGCGAATGTGTTGGATGGAGTTACGATTTCGGCTGGATCGTTTACGGCAGGCGAAGAAAAACGGAGAACGGTGTTGAAGCCGTTGGACATTGCGATGACTGCCGGAGCAACTGCTGACATTGCAGGCGCGCTGAATACATTGCCAGGCACACAAAAAGTTGGCGAAAGCGGAAGGTTGTTTGTGCGCGGTGGTGATGGCAATGAAACGCGCACCTTCGTTGACGGTATGGTGGTGTTGGATGCGTACGGAGCGGCTGCGCCCAACACACCATCGCGCGGAAGATTTATGCCATTCATGTTTAATGGCACGAGCTTCAGCACAGGCGGCTACTCAGCTGAATACGGTCAGGCGATTTCTTCGGCATTGGTGTTGAACTCGAAAGATAAAGCAGAGTCGAATCAAACGGACATTGGGATTTTATCGGTAGGTGCCGATGTGGCGCACACGCAAGTTTGGAAGCGATCTTCGCTGTCCGGTAAAATTCAGTACACCGATATTCGTCCGTACTTTGGGTTGATCAATCAGCGCATCGATTGGATCACACCTCCGCAAGCGCTGGAAGGAAGTGCGGCCTATCGCACGCAAGTGGGCAAAGAAGGGATGTTGAAATTGTATGGCAACTTCAATCGTTCTTCGATGCAGTTGTACAACCATGATATTTTAGACCCTGCTAAAAAGCAATCGTATGATTTGACCAACACCTATCATTACGGCAATGCTTCATACCTGCAACCGCTGAATGAAAACTGGAATATGCGCGGGGGGCTTTCGTACACGTTTAATGAGAACGCCATTCTGCTGGATGGCAAACCGATTGGTGAACGAGAGAGTGGCACGCACACAAAGGTGGTGACGGAATATGCCGCCAACGACAATCTGGAATGGCGAATGGGTGGCGAAATGATTCAGCGAAACTATGAGGCGTATCAACTTAACACCACCACACAAGAGAATCAGAAGTTATCTTTTCAGGAAGTGATTACTTCGGGTTTTACGGAAGCGCAAGTGTTGGTACACACTAAATTTATTACGAAAGCAGGAGGTCGCTTTGAATACAACTCGCTTACGAATGCGGTGAGTGTTGATCCGCGCTTGTCGGTTGCGTATAAGCCTGGCAAAAAAGGACAGTTTGCGTTTGCTTATGGAATGTTTCGGCAGTCGCCTAAAAATCAGTATGTGCGACTGAACCATGCGTTGCAATCGGAGAAGGCGGAGCATTTCATTTTGAACTACCAAGTGATCACCGATCGCAAGACGTTTCGAGTAGAAGCGTATTACAAACAATATAACAACCTGGTGAAGTTCGTAAACGGAAACGCGAACAACTTGAACAATGCGGGCAATGGCTATGCACGAGGTGTGGAACTTTTCTGGCGCGATAGTGAGACCATTAAGAATGTTGACTACTGGTTGTCGTACTCATACTTGGACACCGAGCGCGATTATATTAACTATCCGGCAGCGGCAGTGCCTACGTTTGCATCGAAGCATAATTTTTCGGTAGTCTATAAGCACTTTATCTCTGCACTGAAAACACAGGTGGGTGCTACCTACAGTTACAGCAGCGGAAGACCGTACGCCAATCCGAATAACACGGAGTTTAATTCCGATCGCACTCCGGATTATCACGACTTGAGTGTGAACCTAGCTTATCTGCCGAAGCCGAACTTGATCATTTATTTTTCATGCACAAATCTGCTAAACAATGACAACATCTTTGGTTACCAATACAGCGACACACAAGCCAATGACGGGTTGTATAAGAGCCGAGCGATTCAACAACCTGCTAATCAGTTTGTGTTTCTCGGAGTGTTCATCACTTTTTCAAAAAATAAATCAGTCAATCAATTACCCAATCTTTAATTATTCCACACTTAAACTTTAATCTTATGAAAACAATTGCCCTTTCGATCTTTCTATTGCTTCATTTAACTTTGTTCGCCAACGATGCGAAGTACAAAGAGCAGATGGCGAAACAAATTCAAATTGTGTACCAAGCTGAAACTATTGAAGAACTGCAGCCTGCAGTGAATGCCTTGGATCGCATTGCCAGTGCCGAAAAAACAAAATGGGAACCTTACTACTATAGCGCGTTTGGTTCGTTGATGATGGCAACGCGCTCCACAGAAGCAGCGAAGAAAGATGGCTACTTGGATGCCGCATTGGCTGCGATTGAAAATGGTAAAAAAATAAATGCAAACGAATCGGAGTTGATCGCTCTCGAGGGGTTTGTGCACATGATTCGGGTGACGGTGGATCCGGCTGCACGAGGTCAGCAATATTCTTCGCTGGCATTTCAGACATACAATAAAGCATTAAATTTAAATCCGGAAAACCCTCGTGCACTTGGTTTGCTTGCGCAAATGCAGTTTGGTACGGCTCAATTCTTTGGGGCATCGACAGACGAGCCTTGTGCTACCGCTAAAAAAGCGTTAGAAAAATTTGATACCTTCAAATCTGAAAATTCACTGGCGCCTGTTTGGGGGAAAAGTATGACACAAGGATTACTAAAAAATTGTAAGTAAATAGCAGTCTGCATTTGTAGATTTGAAAATGAATTGATACGCTCATGAGACCCAGCATCATTAAATTTCTAAAAGCAAACAGCATCACCATCTTTTGGTTGATCGTGGCTGGCTTTGTGATGAGCTGGTTTATCTGGCGCGACTGTTGTACGAAATTTGCAGCCTACTTGTGGATAGGAGCATTTACTTCATCCATGTGGATTGCGTTGTGGATGGGGAACGCCTATCTAAGCCAGTACTTGGATTATTTCTTCTCGTGGCATAAAGAGCCCTTGAAAAGACTCGTGGCTGGATTGATCGGTATGGTTGTGTATACAGTAGGTGCGGTGAATGTATTGATATTTCTCTACAATGAGGTATTTAGTTTTGATGTAGGCGAGCGTCTGTACGGAACTTACTACTCCACCATAGGAATCACGCTCATCATCACGATGTTTATGACCAGCCGGTCGTTCTTGCTAAATTGGAGAGAATCAGCTGTAGATGCCGAACGTTCAAAAAAAGAAAGTGTGGCCGCGCAATACGAGAGTTTAAAAAATCAGGTGAACCCACATTTTCTTTTTAATAGTTTAAATGCACTCACCAACTTGGTGTACGAAGATCAGGACAAAGCAGCGAAGTTTATTAAACAACTTTCGGAGGTGTATCGCTATGTGCTGGACACACGTGATAAGGAATTAGTACCATTGGCACAAGAAGTAAAATTTTTAGATTCCTATTTATTCTTGCAACAAATTCGCTTTGGCGAGAAATTGAATTTGAAAGTCAGTATTGAAAATGCGAAAGGGCAAGTGGCTCCACTGGCATTGCAGATGTTGATTGAAAACGCCATCAAACACAATGTGATTGCCGAAGATCAACCACTTTACATCGAAGTTCGAATGGAGGCTGAATATATTGTTGTGGAAAATAATCTGCAAAAAAAGAACATACCGGGCGAAGGTTCCAGCGGCATTGGGTTAGAAAATATTCAAAGGCGTTACGAGTTTTTGAGTAATCAAAAAGTGGTGGTAGAAAATACTGGCGATATGTTTCGTGTAAAGTTGCCGGTGATTGTTTAAGTTGAAAGATGCCAAATGAAAATACTTCTCATTGAAGACGAACCTCAGGCAGCACAGCGACTGGAAAAGTTAACCAAGTCGATCGTGCCGGAGGCTACTATATTAGCTTCGATTGACTCGGTAAAAAAAGCCGTGAGCTGGCTCACTTCCAATACTGCGCCTGATCTGATTTTAATGGATATTCAGTTGGCTGATGGCATCAGTTTTTCCATCTTCGATCAATGCGAAGTCAAATCGCCAGTCATCTTCACCACTGCTTACGATGAATATGCGCTCAAAGCATTTAAAGTGAATAGCATTGATTATATACTTAAACCAGTAGATGAAGCTGACTTGCGCGCGGCTCTGAAAAAATACCAGACGCTTACTGCCCCCGCACAAAGCAAATTATTGGAGAGTATCGGTCATGCCATGAGCATGCTTACCAAAAAATACAAAGAAAGGTTTATTGTGAAGGTAGGCGAGCATTTGAAATCTATCGAAACCAAAGAAATTCTTTTCTTCTTAAGTTTAGAGAAAACAACCTTTGCCCAAACAATCGATGGACGAAAACATATTCTTGATTTCACTCTCGATCAACTCGAAACCATGGTGAACCCTTCTGATTATTTTCGAATCAACCGGAAGTATATGGTTCACTCCAAATCAATCCTGGATATGATCAGTTATACCAACAGCCGTTTGAAACTACGCTTACAGGGTTCGGATGATTCGGACATCATAGTGGCTCGCGAACGTGTGCAAGAGTTTAAAGAGTGGCTCGACCATTGATTCCGGTCAATCAATTGCTGCGCTTATTTGGTTTTTAAGTCGTTGGTAAAAAAAGAACAGGCTGCATAACTTTTCGCTAAAAGTTGCGTCTAGGGTGTAATTATCTACTATCCTATGCAACTGATTGGACAAATCCATTCTGTGAGAAAATTATTAGCCTCCCTCCTTCTTTTAGGATCTGCCCATTTTGTACAATCACAAACTATTTCCGGAAAAATTATTGATAGTGTAAAAGTAGAACCCATTGCGTTTGCCAACCTTGTGCTGGACGATGGTATTCGGGGAACTACCTCTGACATTGAGGGTAATTTTACTTTTAGTATTCCGGTCGGTTATTCAGGCATGGTCACCATTTCGCATGTGAGCTATAAAAGAATCAAGCTACCTCTCTCCTATTTCACAAAAAATAAAATCATTCGTCTGGCTCCCAGCGTAACCATTTTGAGTGAGGTGGTTTTCAAGGCAGAAGAGAATCCGGCCTTTCGAATCATTCGCAAAGCTGTCAAAAATAAGAAGCTGCACAATCCGGATAATTTAGATTCGTATCAATACAACTCGTACAATAAACTTATCATGAAAGGCAGTGAGCCCACTGCCGCTTTTAAAGAAAAAGTGAACAAGCTGAAAGAGAAACCAGACACAACCAAGCTTTCTAAAAAAGACAAAGAGCTCCTCAGTTTCGACAGCATCACAGGCAAAATGCACTTTTTCATGAGTGAATCCGTCACGGAAAAAAAAGTGATGAACCCGGGTCGCTCGAAAGAAACGTTGATTGGGTTTCGCGCCTCCGGATTTAAGAGTCCACTATTCACCAATGTGGCCACCGATTACCAACCGTTTTCCTTTTACAACGATAATATTTCTCTGCTGGGGAAAGATTTTCTTAACCCAATCAGCAAAAATTCGGAAGATCGTTATGACTTCTATTTGACCGACACAACTTATCTTGATCAAGACACCGTTTACATCATTCAATTTGAACCACGCAAAGGAAAGCTGATCACCGGTTTGAAAGGAATGGTTTCCATCAGCACCAATGGATATGCCATCAAGAATATTATTGCTGGCACGGCTGATACATTGGCTCTCACAAAAATTCGCATCCAGCAGAATTATGAAAATGTAAATGGCAAGTGGTTTCCGGTGCAACTCAATACCGACATTGACTTTGAAGAGTTTAAAATATTTGACAGTCACCTGATGGTGCAACACCGCAGCTTCATCCGCGATATTCAAATCAATCCGGCTCTGAAAAAATCTTCATTTGGCGATATTAAAATTGATCTCACCTTACCAAAGCCCGAATTGAATAATGAGATGCTATCAAAATTTCGCACCCGGCCGCTCGATTCAAAAGAAGGCCAAACATACGTCACCATCGACTCGGTGATGAAAAAATTTAGTTGGCTCGATAAAGGGTTGGAAGCTTTTGCCACACAGGCATGGCCGCTAGGTCCTTTCGAAATCGATCTTACTAAAATTGCACGCATCAATAGCTTTGAGGGCTTTCGTTTGGGAGCCGGCATATACACCAGCAACCGTTTTTCAAAATGGCTTCGGCTAGGTGGATATGCGGGATATGGCTTTAAAGATGAGCACTGGAAGTATGGTGGCGAG
>JABFSO010000220.1 GCA_013140555.1 Cyclobacteriaceae bacterium
GGGGGGGGGGGGGGGGGGGGGGGGGGGGGGGGGGGGGGGGGGGGGGGGGGGGGGGGGGGGGGGGGGGGGGGGGGGGGGGGGGGGGGGGGGGGGCACAAATAGACAAAACACAGGACTTTAAAAAAGGACTACTTCAGCAAATGTTCGTATGATTGATTCACCTGATCAAATATTGTTTAAAAGAAATATGCACTGGGGTGGAACAGTAGGTGGTGCATTCCAACGGTCAGGTTTATATGAACCCGGGGCATCAGATAAAAGAAAGAAGGAATTCCGCGATGAGCTTCGTAGGCAACTTGAGTCGATGGAAAATACTTACAATCAATCTTCTCTATCATCTGTAGAACATGTTGTTCAAATTAAACTTCTTCAAGATTGGAGTACGAAATATAGTGATACCCTTAAGGGTGGTAAATTGAATTTTGGTGTAAGTCAAAAATTACTTAATCTTCATTTAAAGGGTTTATGGTGCTTCAATCTTTTAAAGTATGCGCCACCCCATTTTCCGGTTGATCGAATTATACAGCAAAGATTAAGACTGGAAAAGATTATACCATGGACAAAAAACATGAATGAGAATAACTATTTGAAAGTAATTGAAGCAGCTGAATTTATTGCTTCCAAAAATCAAATAAGCCTAGCTGAATTGGAATTAAGAGTTTACAACAACACCTTAAAAATAAGTAAATGAGCCTGCAGTCGGAAGCGATAGTAGAAAGCAATCTCATAAAGCAGCTAACAGAACTTGGCTACACCTTCGCGCCTGTTCATGATGGCGAATCCTTGCTATCAAATTTAAAATCGGAGCTAGAGACATTCAACAAAACTAAATTCTCATCTAAAGAATTCGATGCCATCCTCAATCACCTCGCCAAAGGCAATGTATTTGAAAAAGCTAAAACCCTGCGCGATCGGTACAACCTCACCAAAGAAGATGGCACCAACTTCTATGTGCGCTTTTTCGATAATGAAAGCTGGTCGAACAATCTCTATCAAGTCACCAATCAGGTACAGCAACACGGCTCCTTCCTCAATCGCTATGATGTTACCCTGTTGGTAAATGGGTTGCCACTGGTGCAGATTGAATTGAAACGAAAGGGAATTGAAATCAAAGAAGCATTCAATCAGATTAATCGCTACCAGCGGCATTCCTTCTTGAGCAATCATGGGCTGTTTCAATATGTACAATTGTTTGTCATCAGCAATGGTGTCAATACCAAATACCTCGCCAATAACGAGCTGCAATCAGTATTGCAAACATTCTACTGGTCGGATAAAGACAGCAGAAGAACCACCGAACTCACGGCCTTTACCAACGCATTCCTCAACACCGCACACCTCGGCAAATTCATTTCGCAGTATGTGGTGCAAAATGAAACATTCAAAAACATGATGATCTTGAGGCCGTACCAATATTATGCGGTTGAGGCCATCATCAATCAAGTTAAGAACAGCAACCAAAACGGCTACATCTGGCACACCACCGGTTCAGGCAAAACGCTGACTTCCTTCAAGGCCAGCCAAATCATCACCACCATACCCGGAGTTCATAAGGTAGTTTTTGTGGTTGATCGCAAAGATCTCGATTACCAAACTATGAACGAGTTCAATGCCTTTAAGAAAGACAGCGTAGATGTCACCAACAACACGGCTTCATTGGTTCGGCAACTAAGCGACAACAATACGAAGCTCGTACTCACCACCATTCAAAAGTTGAACAATGCGATTTCACGCGTTCACTTTGAAAAGAACCTTACTCACCTGCGCGAGCAGAAAGTTGTTTTTATTTTTGATGAGTGTCACCGCAGTCAGTTTGGCGACACACACGAGCGCATCACGCAGTATTTTCAGAAAGCGCAACTCTTTGGCTTTACGGGCACACCTATCTTTGCCGACAATGCGGCTAAGAACGAGCATGGTAAACGCACCACGCACGATTTATTTGGCAAATGTCTGCACAAGTATGTGATCACCGATGCCATTCGCGATGAAAATGTATTGCGCTTTGGTATTGAATACATTGGTAAGTACAAGCAGAAGAGCAACACCTTCATGGATATTGAGGTGGAAGACATCGACCGTCCGGAAGTGTGGAGTGACGAAAAGCGGTTAACCAAAATAGTGGATTACATCATTGCCTATCACGGGCAGAAAACCTTTAACAAAGAGTTCTCCGCCATCTTTGCTATCAGCAGCATTGAGAACCTGATCAAGTATTACGAGCTATTTAGGAAGAAGAAAGAAGCAGGCGAACACGATCTGCGCGTGGCTACCATTTTTACCTATGGCGCCAACGAAGACGATGAAGATGCGCAAGATTTATTGCCGAGTGAGGAGTTGCCGATGGCAGCCGAGCCTAAAGAAAGTTATAAATCGAAACACACCCGCGATAAACTGAACGAGTTTATCCGCGATTACAACAAACTATACGGCACCAATTTCACTACCGATGACGACCAATTATTTGAAGGCTATTTCAAAGACATCAGCAAGCGTTTGAAAGATCGGGAGAAATCTACGTTCAATGATGAGCGCGACCGACTGGATATTTTGTTAGTAGTGAATATGTTCCTCACCGGCTTTGATGCCAAAAAGGTAAACACGTTGTATGTCGATAAGAACCTGAAACACCACGGCCTCATACAAGCCTATTCACGTACCAACCGAATTTTAGGAGAAAAGAAATCACAAGGCAACATTCTTGTCTTTCGAAATTTGAAAGAAGCAACGGATAGGGCCATCACACTCTTCTCGAACAAAGAAGCCATCGAAGAAATTATTCTGCCTCCGTTCGAAGCCATAGCCAAACGCTTTGATGAAGCATTGGAAGATTTATTAAAAGTCACGCCCACCCCGCAAAGTGTAGATGATTTAGTCACCGAAGAAGAGGAAGCTGCTTTTATACAAACCTTCCGGGCTTTGCTCCGCGCCAAGAATGTATTGGAATCGTACACCGATTTTGATTGGGCTACCTTGGGAATCGATGAGGAAACCTTCATCGACTTCCAAACCAAATACATCGACCTCTACGCGAAAGTAAAGCGCGAGAACGCCAAGCAGAAAACCTCCATCCTCAACGACATCGACTTTGAAGTGGAGCTGATCCACCGCGACATTATCAATGTCGCGTATATTATCAAGCTGCTGGCCAAACTGAAACACACTAAAAAGTCAGAGAAAGAAAAGCAGCGCAAAGCCATTCTGGATTTATTGGGCAGCGATGTGCAGCTACGCAGCAAACGCGAACTCATCGAGAAATTCATAGACGAGAACCTTCCCGCCATTGCCGATGCCGATAAGATTCAGGAAGAGTTTGAGCAGTACTGGCAAGATCAAAAAGTGCTGGCCCTCGCCAAACTATGCGATGACGATGGCTTGGACAAAGAGCAATTCAAATCTTTAATTGATGCCTACATCTTCAGCGGACAAGAACCCTTGCGCGATGATGTATTCAAATGCCTCGGCAACCGCCCCAGCATCCTGCGCGCCCGTGAAATAGGCGAACGCATCATCGGCAAAATGCGTGAGTTTATAGAGGTGTTTGTGCAGGGAATGGTGGCGTAGTAGGCCTTACATCCATTCCGCGTAAAAGATAATAAAATCCACGACTTTCTTGTCATGAAATCTCTACACGGTTTTGTAGAGATTTTACGACACGACTTTTTTTGGAGGAGTGGGAGAGAAGAACGAGATTTGTTAAAAGCCCAACGTAATTAGAACAATAAAATAGGCGCACATGTTTGGGCAAAACATTCGCATAGAACAATGTTGTTTGTAAAGCATCAATGACATGACAGTGAAATTTATAACGATACTTACAATTCTATCTACATTCATTTGGATGACAGCAAATGGACAAAATTCAAAAGCGTTGACAATTGAAAAAATTGACAGTCTAACAGACCGGGACTTATTGTTCGAGATATTTGTAAACGTAGCCGAAAGATATACCGGACAAACTCACAAAAAGAAAGAGATAATTTCTAAGTTGACTCAATAGCAACAATTATTTTATGCGTTGACCTTGCTTGAGATGGAAGTAAATAATGGTGGATTTAATCAATATTACTATAATCAAGGAGACGAATTTGCGGACTTGGCAGTCGATGGATTAAAAGCGATTGGTGCGAAGAGGTTCGCAGACCTTGCGACAAGAGCAAATAAAATATTTAGAGAACAGAATAAAAAAATCACAGATAAGCAAGACGGTTCAATGCAGGGATTTAGTGAATCGTACAAGGATAGCCCGCTGAACGACTTGGACAAAGAATTTTATAATTTGTACAAAGCTGAACCATTGACCAATCTGACCGTGGACTATGTGAGAAAGAACAAAAGTAAATTTACAAACTAAGTGAACAGTACTACCAAGCTATCCTTATTCTCCAAAGAGTCTCCTCCTAGGGACTCAGCGGTAAACTCTTTGTCTCTAAAATAGGTATACACAAAAAGTAAATTTAAATAGCATAGAAATGCGAAACAAAATTGAGAACGCAAAACGATTCACGGCCATTGTAGTAATCACAATCGGACTCCTTTCATTTAATACTGACGAAGCGAAACTATTTGAATTCAGTTACCCGAAAAGAGACAAAGCGAAAATTACCTTCAAGGCACAAAACTTTAAAAAGTTTTCCAAGGAGTGGCGTGGTTCCGATTATTACTATTTCGCAGAAGGGAAAGATAGAATGGTTTGTTCCATTTTATTTTACAAGCTAAACGATGACGAGAAAGTGTCTTTGGTGGATACCCCAAAAATGGCAATGGGTGGGCCCGACATAAGTCCCGCTTATCCATTTACATACTTCACAACCTACTCCAATCTTAAAAAGTATGAGGAGAACTCTTCTTCATGGGGCGAACCAAGTGACGACTTTATGTTTCTGCAAAACGACATAACCAGTTTTAATGGATTAAAAATAAATCAAAAACACATGTATGGGTACTGCATGATCGACAAAGACCTTTTCGTCAACATACATTTATCCAAAGTAAATTGCTCAAAGGAAGATTCAACTGCAATGCGCCAAATACTTAGTTCATTGACTAGGTTAAAATGATTTGGGCTAATGTGTCGCAGAAAAAAAGGCATCTGACGGCATGGTGCTTGCGCGTAAAGCCGTTTTGACACCGTGCCGGTTTCGCAACACACCGCCAAACCCCATCACGTCCCCCTCTATTTTAGAGAGGGGATTAACTAAATGTATCGCTGCACTAAGCGTGACGGGGTGTGGTCACACAACAAATTGTATCACACACTTTTGTTTTAGACTTCGCCTTTGGTTTCTTCACAAACAAACACGATGAACTAGGTTAGCGGATGAGATAAGCGTGAAGGCCCATTAGGCGATGATTACTTTTACTTCTCCGTAGAGTCTCGCCTCGGACTCTGCGACAAACTTGAGCATGTTGATATAGTTATTGGCACGTAGTGTGTCGCATTGAAAAAAAGGCATCTGACGGCATGTTGCTTCCGCGTAAAGCCGTCTTGACACCGTGCGCGTTTCGCACACATCGCCAAACCCCAGCACGTCCCCCTCTATTTTGGAGAGGGGATTAACTAAATGTATCGCTGCACTAAGCGTGACGGGGTGAGGTCACACAACAAATCATAGCTCAGACTTTAAATTTAGAGAGCACGATAGTAACGCGCGAGCCTGTAAGAGGACTAAGAGGGAGAAATGATTCTTAACCACAAAAGTAAACGGCAGGGTGGGGTGGTTTTGAAAACAGTTAATAAAAAAAGCGGTCGGTGAAAGCCGACCGCTGGAGGATGAATAAAGGAAGTGGTGCGGTGACAACACCGACCCCGTAACTAAGATTTACTTCGATTTTGAATTTTTAGTGATTTCAGGATTAAAAATCGCATAGGTTATCGAAAAGAACCATCCTGTTTTCATAGTATCTGTATACTGCTAAGAAGGTGCTGTTTTGTACAACAGTGTACCTAAATCAGGATAGATCTCTGTTTTAAGTGATCTTGTAGGAATGGCAGATAATCCGAATGTAAAGTTTAACTGCTTGCGATCGCCCCAATAAGTAGATAAACCTGCTAGATAGGCAGGCTTCGGAGTATCTTCAATAGTCACCCCTACGCCAAGAGAAACACCTGCGCCAAAATTTCCCGTAAACTTCATGCCCAAGTTTGCGAAAGCTGAAAATCCAGCTGTTGCATCGCGTGAGCCTGTCTTTACAATTGAAAAACGTGAAGTGTCAGAAACGATACCTTTAAACGGCATCTGCTTGGTACCGTAGCTATCTTGAGGAATATAGGAATAAAATAATCCTGAACTGAAGGTTAAGAATGGCTTCAAGATGATAGGAATATCTAAGCCAATACTATCACTAGGCAAAGGCATAAAATTGAGTTGTTTAGCACTAGTGGTTGGGTTGAATCCGATACCTAGCCTCAATCGGTTGCCTTGTGGAAAGATGGGTGATGAAGTAAATTCCAAATGATCGGCAACCATACTATTGTGAAATAATATGATCGACATCAAACTCTCTTCTTTGATGGAATCTAAATAAGCTCCCAGTTGATCGATTTGCTTTACTTCTTCCTCCGTTACCTTAACGCCACAATCGGCCTCATTAACCTGCTTATCCTTATTTTCTTTCTTCTCGGTATTTTCTTTCTTACACTGCTCGAAATGACTCTTTTGCTTTTCTAACTCTTTCTTTGCGTTAGCATAATCTAATTTTGCCTGAAGTAAGCTACTACTCAATTCACTAAATGTACTATCCTTACAAGCGCTAGCTAGTTTTGGCAAGCAATAGCTATAAACAGTAACTTTATCATCCAACAAGACATCATATTTTCCCTTAAATTCCTTGAAGGAGTTGATGAATGTCTTGACAGCCGATGGGGCGGAATTTGAAGGGTCCGATTTAGCGGTAGCAGTACTTATACCTTCTAACCCTGCGATCAACGTATCAATTGAGCCCTCGCCTAAAAAAAGGTTCTTAAATAATGGCGAAGGTTCGTTATTTATTTGAACATCGCCAGCTTCAAAATTAACATCGTATAAGTATCTGTTAATATGAATGATTTTGAATTTATACTCTTGATTATACCTGAATCTGAGCTTTGAGAGTTTTTTTATCCTGGAATCCTTCTTAACCGAATTTTTATACAGCGTTTTATATTTAAAATCATAAATTAATAGACTGTCAGATTTTTTGTCAGGTTTATTGCAATCTTTGCAGGATTTCTTACAAACCACCCGACACGAATCACAATACCTACTAGCTGATTGAGCAACACTATAAACTTGTAAAAAAAGCATTGCGATAAATGTAGCGACTATTGATTTCAATGTTTTCATTTTGCATTTAGTTTTAAAGTTTTAACAAATTGATTTGTACGTGATACAAATTCACCCCCGCAATCAGGTGTGAGCATAGTTTCGCATATTCTAGAGATGTAACATTTATTTTGGTAATCGTATTTAAAATCTGTTGCCCCTCTAACTAGAATGCCAACAATCTGATGAGCGGTATCGTATACAGGTGAACCAGAATTTCCTCCATAAGTATCTAAATCCGTACTAAAAAAATTTAAATTACTGTTGCTCTTGACAGATGCTTGATTGGCTATTTTTATTGGAAGTCCGCAAGGATGACCCATTACAAATATTGGTTCACTATCTTTTACCCTTTGCTCTCTAATAAGTGCAATTCTATGTTTTGGAATAGTTCGGTTAACCTTTAAAATGCCGTAGTCAACACCTTGTTCATTCCAACCAGAATCAACAATCTCTATTGGTAAATAAATGTCCGTTGGCAAATACTCTTTTTTAACAGTTTCTTTATCAACCATTTTAAAGTCAAAAACAATTACAAAATCGTTTAGATTTTTTTTGTTTATACAGTGCCCAGCAGTTATTACAAGATTGCTAGAAACGGCAAAGCCTGAGCAAAATCCCGAAACAGGTTGTTCATAAAATCTCTCGGTACTACACAAGTACTTAGCTTCAGAAAAAGGACGTGATTTCAAAGTGTAATTTCCGTTTTGCAATTGAACAAGCTTATTCTTCTCAACCAAGCAAGCAGTCTGAAGACTAGTTGCCTGAGAACGTGGGTCCGCTTCATACCAGTCCTTTCTATTGTCTGCGTCAACCACTCCATAAATAACTTTCTGTCCATAAATGGTTTCTAACGATTTTGTAGTAAATTTATCTAATGAGGTGCTTTTTGAGATCTTCCTACTGCGCTTAGCCCATTTTATCGTATCACTAAACACAATTACGGAGTCCATGGCAATTGAGTCCAATGATGTTAAACTACTATCACCGAGGAAATTTCTAAGCAACAGCTCATTTTCCAGTCTATATAAAGCATCTTCGTCACTCTCACCAGGTTGCTTTACTTCTACAAAGGATTTGACAGTAACAGCCTGTTTATTACCACATGATACTGAAACCATTACAACAATCAACAGGTGTAATAATTTGCTCTTGTATAATCTATTCATAAATAGTATTTAAGTTAAACTCTGTAAACGCCTCGCCAATTATTTGTCAAAGATGATTGATAATGGCAATAAGTGGCAACGGGAAAAAGCCTATTATTTGTAAGGTTTTTTCCTGTTTATGAAAAGGAAAACATTGGATAATTAGAAAATTAAATACAGCAAGTCAATTAGCTTAGTAAATTGGCATCCTAAACTAAAACCAATTTACTATGCCAAAAAAAATAAACTTAATTGATAGCTCAGAAGAACTATCAATTTCATCAAACAATCTTGGAGATATGATTTCAAGATACAAATCAGAAAGGTTACAAATGCTTCCTCAAAATCTAATAGATGATGCTACTTCTGTTTGGATTAGTAAGTCTAAGATTTTAGAGTTCTTTCAAAAGAACATTAATGCTGACGGAATTCGGTTTTATTTTGGTGTTGTGGACGATCCGTTTGTAAATCACGGCATTCATAACATTGTTTTGATTAGCACTGCGAATAATCGTGAAGATCAAATATCAGAAAATGATTGGGTCCTAGTCACACAAAACATTGAATCTATCCAACTTGATGGCACACTTCACGCTTTACTGTGTCCGCCTCCTATTGATAGATGTAATGGCCGTGCATTCTAAGAAAATTTAAGTTCACATGAAAGGTATTTTTTACCTTTCATGTTTCAACAAAATGGAGATACCTTTTTACTTGTATTTAAACCTAGCAGCACTTTCTCTAGGTCTATGGTTCTGGAGCAGGCTTGAAAGAAACCTTCGAGATATAGTCTATTTTTTAGTTTATTGTTTCATTATTGAGTCGCTGGCATGGGTTTATTCTTATATTCTCTTTAAAAGCAATCACTGGATATATAATATTTTTACAACAGGGCAACTTTTAGCAATTGGGATTCTCTACCGCAAAATTCTCTCTTCAAAAAATCTACATTACCTTTTAAGAGTATTCATGTTTGTTTATCCTCTCCTTGTGACAGTAAATTTTATGCTAGTTCAGTCTTTTTTTAGATTTCACACGCTAACCTATACTATTGGATGTTTGTTCATAATTCTTCTTGTATTTTCTTACTTTAATCAGTTATTACATTCTAAAGAAGTATTTAAGTTACGAAGCAATCCATTTTTTTGGATTAACACCGGAAATGCAATTTATTTTATTGGGAGTCTATTCTACCTTGGTTCTGTCAATTTTATCCTAGAAACAAAATTAGATAAGTATGGTGAGTTGATTAATCTATTTGTCTATTCATTTACTTCGATACAATACATATTCTTTATAATAGGTATAACATGCAATTTGAAAGCAAAAACGAATTAATAACCATCTTCTTTGCTGGCATAGCAGTACTCCTACTATTGCTCGGATACATTGTGTACTTCCTTGTTTTTTATCAAAAAAAACAGTTGGAGAATATTGAAAATCAAAAAAATCAAGAGTCCAGATTTCAAAAAACCCTCCTCCAATCTCAACTCGAAATCAAAGAACAAACCCTTCGCCATCTTGCTTATGAGCTGCATGATAACCTGGGGCAGGTAGCGAGCCTTATCAAAATCAATTTGAATACCCTTCAGCTTGACGACCGAGAAAAGTCCGTTCAAAAGATTGAAGACACCAAAGAGCTTACGAGGCAACTCATTACGGACTTAAAATCACTCTCCGTCAGTTTGAATGGCGATTTAATTGCTAAAATAGGTTTGCTGAAAGGCATTGAAAATGAAGTGACCCGACTGAATAAAACAGGTCAGTTTATAACCGAACTAAAAGTAGAAGGCCTTTCTGCTCCACTCGAGGAAAGCACCACTATCATTCTGTATCGTATGGTGCAAGAGGTAATCAACAACATTGTTAAACACAGCGAGGCCAAGCGCATTGAATTTTTGGTGAACACTTCCGAAAATTTGTTTACCTTAGTCATCCGTGACGATGGTGTAGGCTTTAATCTAGAAGAAAAGGTAAACAGTGGGGGATCAGGATTGCTGAACTTGCAAAGTAGAGCGAAGCTAATCCACGCGCAGTTTTCTATACAAAGCTCACCGGGAGTCGGGACTAAAATTTGTATTGAACTGCCGCTAATACCCTATGCTGAACCAACCAACCGTTAACCTGGCACTGGTAGATGACCACAAGCTTTTCCGCAAAGGGCTTATCAGCCTGATCGAATTAGTAAGCACAAAGTATCACATCTTGTTCGAAGCAGATAACGGTGTCGATTTGCAGCAAAAGATCGATCCTAAAAAATTGCCTGACATTATTTTAATGGACGTAAACATGCCCAAGATGGATGGCTTTGCAAGTGTAGAATGGTTGACAGAAAAATATCCTTCTATAAAAGTACTGGTGGTAAGCATGGTGGAAAAAGAGGAAACCATTGTAAAGATGTTGAAGCTGGGCGTAAAGGGCTATCTCTGCAAAGATGTGGAACCCAAGGAACTGGGTGAGGCACTCGAAGCGGTGAATAATAAAGGATACTACTACACTGATTTTATTACCGGCAAGCTTGTTCATTCCCTTCAAAATGGAAATGCCGAAAAGCAAAAGGAATTAGAAATCAACCCCATCAACAATCAGGAGAAACAATTTTTGGAACTGGCCTGCAGCGAACTAACGTATGCCGAAATTGCTGACAAGATGTGCCTGAGCCCCAAAACAATTGATGGTTATAGAAATTCGCTTTTTGAAAAATTGAAAGTAAAAAGCAGGGTAGGGCTGGTGCTGTTTGCCATCAAAAATAGGATGGTAAATTGGGATTATGTGTAATGCAAGCTACAGTACTTTTAACTTTACTTTTGCCGTAGTTCTTCACCATATTTCTCCGCGGAGTCTCCTCCTAGGGACTCTGCGGTAAACTCTTTGTTTCTAAAATTGGTAGACACAAAAAGTAAATTTAGATAACATAAAAATGCGAAACAAAATTGAGAATAGGCATCTGTTCGATGAGCTACTTGTAAAAGGTGTCCGCAGAGTCCCGTGCCGGAGACTCTGCGGAGAAAAAAAGCAGCAAGAAATCTCATTGAGGATATTTAAGACAGTGCGGCATAAGAAGAAAGGAAAGTAGAGGGGCGAAGTGCAATTGGATGAGTAGGAGAGAAGCGTGAGATTTAGTGAAGCTACTAAAGGCATTGTAAGGGGCAGGTTCAATGCAACACATTCAGAAATATGATGATTAGAGCACATACCTCTAGTGCATAAAGATTTAATTAAAACGCACTTCAGTCAGCCGCAGCGTTCGAGGCGAGACACTGCGGGGAGATAAATATTCCTCCCAAGCCATGGTTCGTGTCCCCACGAACCAAAGGTGAGGCATCACCGTTTGTATTTCAAGCTTTTCTAGTTTACTTAGCATTATACCATGCAAACTATCTTTCATCATCTACGGGCGAACCTGATTTTCATTATTCCAGCGTTGATTATTGCCTTGATTGCCTATGTGTACCTGGCACCTGACGCGCCTGTAAAGCCATGCTTAGCAAACGCATACATTGTGGCCGAGGTGCTTAATCCCGGGCTGGTATACTCAGGCAAGGTTACTCTAAAGTACAGGTATGTCTACGCCAGAAAGGAGTCGCAGAAGAGTATTACTCGTCACTATACAGGCCTGCCCCCTGAAAACTTTGATCGGTTTTATATGATAGTTTGTGTGCGTGACTCCAGCGATATCGTCTTTGATCTGGTGACAGACTCTATTCCTGTAAAGCCCTGGCATGTGATGGGTGTTGAATACCCGGTTGATAGCATTAATTTGAAATAGTTATACCCCGCCCTCGTTGGTGTTCTTCATCAACGCGCTTGCAAATCAAAATAGGAGGGTAATTCGCCTTTCGCCTTTGTTGGTGTTCTTCACCAACAAACAAAATGAACTAGGTTAGTGGATGACATAAACTGTGAAGGCTCATTAGGGGCTGATTGCTTTTGTGCGATAAACTAATTTAAATGTTGGTGAAGAACACCAACATTGGCTGGGGTAGTAGCTTCCGTGCTATAGTGGGGGGGATTGAATTTTATTTCGTTCCCCCTTTGTTTTAGGGTAAATCTGATTATCGCGCTAGGTTAATAACGAAGAGGACAAATAAAGTTGAGCATAAAATTCACACTCACTTTTATTTGATGTCTAATGCAATGTAGTCGTAATGAAGCGGCTATGTAAACCAACAAACATATGTTTAAAAAAGGCCTAATAATCATGGCGTGGATGTGCGGGATATTCTACGCAAGTATGGCACAAACCAATGCACCCTCAAAAAACAATCAAACTAACAAAAACATGGAAAACAATTTTACGGCAGAACAGAAGAAGGTTTTTAGCACCATTCAGCGAATGGTGGCCGCATTTGAAAAGAAAGACATAGAGGGTGTATTGGCCACCTATGAACCCGATGCAATCGTTATGTTTGAACCGCAAAAGCCGGTTCAAGGTAGAGAAAGTCTCCGAGCAACATTTACTCAATTTGTCGGCATGAATCCGAAGTACACATTCAGCGGACATGAGGTATTTATTTCAGGTAATATCGCAACGCATGTAGCGCCTTGGTCGATGATTGGGCAACTTCCCGATGGAACAAAGATTGAGCAAAGCGGCTTATCAGTAGCTGTGCTAAGGAAGCAAGTAGATGGAACGTGGTTGATGATTCAGGATAATCCACACGGTCAATTTTTACTTAACCATTAGAAATAGCTTTATCTTTACAATAAAAGGAAATGTCGGCTAGGCATTTCCTTTATTTTATTTTACCCAAGTTTTATGGAGGAAAGCGAATTAGTTAAAAAATGCTTGCAGGGAGATAGACAGAGTTTGGAGCGCTTGATTCAAAGCATACAGGTATCATTGTTTAATCTAGCACTTCGATTTCTTTGGAATAGGCAAGATGCAGAAGATGCCACGCAGGAGATACTATTAAAGATAATTACCAATCTCAGCAAATTTGACGGGCGTAGTAAGTTTAACACTTGGGCGTATCGAGTGGCTATTAATTATTTGATATCATTCAAGCAGACAAAGTTAGAATCAATATTCACTTCATTTGAGAGCTATGCCGAAGATCTTGCAACGTATAAGGCTCCTATTGAATATAACCAGCCTGATAAAGCACTATTAGAAAAAGAAATAAAAACAGGTTGCACTTTAGCTATGCTTCAATGCTTAAATCGACAGCAACGCATTGCTTTTATTGTTGGTGGTGTATTAAAAATAAATAGCAAAATAGGAGCAGAGATAACGGACACAACGCCCGAAAACTTTAGAAAAAGATTGGAACAAGCACGTGAAATATTAAGTAAATTTCTCCAGAGTCATTGTGGAGTTTATAACCTTTCTAATAGTTGCCGATGCAGCAAGCGCATTAATACAGCCTTGGCATGCGGGCGCGTGCAAAAAGAAAACTTAAATTTTGCAGATAAGATTGAAACGTTCAATGATGAAATGGAGGAGCTCTCCTCGCTATCGGGCATTTATCAAAATCATGGAACTTTTAAAAGTAATGCTGATATCATCTTTCAACTTCAAGAGATAATGGCAACAAAAAAAATTATTGCTCAGGGCTAGTTAAGGTGCGGATCCGTTGAAATGGTCGGCTTAACCCTAGGTGCCAACAGATTTCAATAGTTCATTTTTTTTGAAGTAGATTTCTTCTAAAATAATTTTTGATAAGTGCAGAAAAATAGAGAATGATTCATCGGCCAGCAGTTTTTCGCGCACCACCAAGTTGATCGTTTCTTCTTGTATACTTTTAATTATTTCTTCCAAATCGCTAAGCGTTTTGATGGAGTTGGCCGCTTTGATTTGAACCCGATGATAGAGCAACTTTTGGTAGTAAACATCAATCTTATTTTTCTTACGTGTTTTTTGCCATTGCGTAAAAGTATACAAGCTACTGGCGAGTGCTACAAAGACCGAAATAATCACACTAAATACATCAGCATATTTTTCTAAGAAAGTAGGATTATAGCGTTCCATAAAATCCTTGGCTCCCGCATGAAGTGTAAAGTTTAGTTTACGCGGATCGAAGTCAGCCGATATATTAAATAATAGTGGGTTGATATTCTTTAAGTCTTGATCATTTTCAGCAATCGTGCTGACAATTGAATAGATGAGATCTTTATCCAAGTCTGCGCGGCATACAAGGATGGCATCAATTTTAATGGTGAGGATTGGTGAATCAGAAAAGCTTCCATATAAATTAGTGGCAAGTACAAAGGGCTCAAATTGTGGATGCCTTGTACAGATACCATCGGCCAAGGAGCCTTTTCCTAGTCGAGATACGTCATCGATACTATAGAGTTTATAATCCTTCAGATCTCTTAATTCCTCTTGAGTTAATAGATCGGTAAATGAAAAAATAACATCCGCATCAAACAAATCGATAACATCTACAAATTGGATTTTATTTCTTTCCAGGCCAAGATCGATGATTAATTCTTCGACAAAAAACTTTGTGCCGCTACCTTCAATTCCCGGAAAAACACGCCCGCTCATCAATAGTTTACTTAAGGATACAGGTTTGGCGTTGTTTTTATTTTTATACAAAATGTGAAGTACCTGAGGGTACAATGGAAGCAGTGATGAAATTTTGTTGCTGTAACGGCTATAGTTATCTACAATTCCAAAATCCGCTTTGCCTTTTTCAATCAATTCCAGATTTAACATCGAACCATTTCCTCCAATTACGCGCAGACTATCTTTTGCATTTCTATTGACAATGTTCGCAATGGTATTAGCAATTTCGTTTTGAGGATCTTCTATATTTCCCAGAATAGTATATTCTTTTTTCTCTGAGACGCATCTAGGCAGAAAGAATAAACTGAAAGCGAGAAGAATGGTAATTCTCATTTTATTTTTCCGGTGCGCTTAAATTGCTTATAATTTTTGGAAGCAATTTTTTGATTCTCAATTGGATTCTTAAGCCATAACTCTCTGCCATTTACCGAAAGGGTTCTTTCAAAGAGATACAATTTACCTTGAGAGACAAGAAAATTATCGTATTTAGGAGATGTAGCTCTGCCCATAGCGAGCGTCATAGAACACCAGCCACCGAATTGGGGAAGATAAACAATTGGATTAGCTTTAAATTGGATCTTGTGTTTTTCAGAAGCAAATCGGTAAGTAACGCCATCATGAATAGCGGTAAATTGTGCTGTTCCTAGTTGAGATATACCCTCAAAATAACTAACAGGATCATAGCCCCCAACACCAATTGTAGCGGTGAGTAAACAATATTTTAATGTGTCTATTTTGCTTTCTTGCGCTATGGTTTGCGAACTGTACAGT
>JABFSO010000001.1 GCA_013140555.1 Cyclobacteriaceae bacterium
ATACAGCGGTCAATTCGAAAATGTATGAGTTCAATGCGTTTGTCGCCCCGGATGAAAGCTACATTTTATTTACATCCTATGGGCGCAAAGATGACATGGGAGGTGGTGACTTGTACCTCAGTGTAAAGGACGCTTCGAATCGTTGGAAGCCTGCAGTTAATCTGAAAGAAATCAACTCTGCCCAACTAGACTATTGCCCTGTTGTTTCACCGGATGGCATGGTTTTATTTTTTACCAGCGAGCGTCATCAATTGCCAGTATCATTCAAAGATAAAGTAAGCGATTACCGATTGATTAAAGGAATTTATGAGGAGCCGCTAAATGGAACCGGAAATATTTACTGGATGGATTGGGCGAAGTTGCTTAGCAGATTTCAGTAAAATCGTACAAACGTGTGATTCATTAGACCTTTTTAAACTACCAAAAATGATACGTATGAAAATAAAATGCTTCATTTTTATATTACTTCAAACACTTTTGAATACAGTTTATTCTCAAGATCTCACATGCGATTGTAGCAAAGTGTTTACAGAACTCTGTCAGAAATTGGAAGTCAATTACTTAGGGTTGGTTTATCTTAGGCAAGAAAAAGGTGATGAATGGTATTCGCAGCTCAAGGGTGCATTCAATGAAAATGCCCGATCAGTTGCTCCTAATAATTGTGCTGCTTTTTTACAAAAATTCTTAAGGAATCTCGATGATGGACATGTTTTTGTCTTTGAGAGACCAAGCTACGGTGAAGCTGAACTTCTATCACTGAAAAGCCAGATCATCTCAGAGAAACTGAATGAAAAAGAGTTAGAGGCTGAACTTTTACAACAATCGTCATCAACGCCTGATCCTTTCATTGGAAAATGGGGTGATGGAGTTAATGAATACACGGTTGTTAAAAGAGGCAACGAATATCTGGCGTATATCAAGAACTCAAGTGAACCATCAGTTGTAAAAGGCACGTTAAAGGCTCGATTTCAATTCTTAGATGGCAGGTTTGAAGGAACATACTATTCCTTGACGTATCGACCCCGTTATGCAGTTGGCCAAATGTATAAAGAGGGGACTCTCTTTGCTGTTGATGGCGGCATTTATTGGGTCAAATGGAGTTCAGCATATCAACGAGAACTTAGCATGATCAATACGGAGAATGTGACTTTGCCTACAATAACAAAACTGGATGAGAAGACTACTTTATTTTCAATACCAAGTTTTAATGTAGATAGAAAACTATTTGACAAAATTCTAAAAGAAAATGAAAAAGTGCTAAAGACAACTTCACACTTGATTATTGATATCAGGGGTAATACTGGAGGAAATGCGCTCTATTTTTCATTCTTAGGAATTTATGCTGATAAACACATTCCAGAAAGCCAAGGTTTTGTGTTGGCATCCGAAGATACAAAAGCATACTATGAAGAGCAGGCTAAGTATTCTAGGAAAATATATGAACCGGTGATAAATGGTATTTCCAATAACTTGGGAAAAGTAATAGACGGGCCGCTGTATCCGGTTAAGAAAGTTAGTAGGATAAACAGCCAAATAGAGACTGTATCAATTTTGACCGATCATGGATGCATGAGTGCTGCGGAATCATTCATCCTTCATTCCAAACAAGTTAGTGATAAGGTAAAAACATTTGGTGAACCAACCGGAGGTGTAATTGACTATACGAGCGTACACGTGATTAAACTCACTTCATCGGAATCTCAAAATATATACTTTGGTTACCCTACAAGTACACTTAATAAGTATGCACCTGGTGGTGGTTACAATAGAACAGGCATCGTCCCAGATGTAACAATTCCTGCCAACGAAGAGGACAAAATTTATTGGATTATGAAGTATGTAAATACCCGCAATTAATTCTATCATATATATGCATATAGTCGCTGAAGTTTATAATAGGATACGACCACTTTCTCACGGTATCACATTTGTTTTCATTTTATCCATTTACCCTTTGTACGCACAACCCGACAAGCAAATTCTTTTAGTGGGTACTTTCCACTTTAATAATCCAGGTCTGGATGCAGTAAAGACCAACACATTTGATATTAATAGCCCCGTTGCTCAAAAAGATATTGAATCGATGTGCAACCAATTTACTTCATTTAAACCTGATAAAATATTTGTTGAGTGGCCGTTGGAAGAGCAAGCTAAATTAGATACGCTCTACCAAATTTATCTTGCAGAAAAGTATGAAAAGTATATTTCGCAGCTGTATTCAAAACCAAGTCAACTAAACTTCTATCGCAACAATGAGATTTTTCGAGTAGCCTTTAAAGTAGCTAAAAAGGCAGGTCTTCGCCAGGTTCTGGCTTTTGATTTCACAAGAACATCGTTTCCTTTTGACAGTGCTTTTTCAGCTATGAAAAAGGCAAATCAAACCAGATTATTGGGCTTAATCGATAACGATTTTAAGATGATGGCTGAAACTGTAAATCAAAAAATGGAGACAATGCGAATACCTGATATTTTAATTGACTTAAATAAACCAGAGAATCTGAGGATGGATAAGGCATGGTATATCAAGCGAATGAATAGGGCAGGAGCATTAAGCCAATATGCCGGAGCATTCCTCACTGCAGAGTGGTATCGAAGAAATCTATATATGTATTCTATCATTCAAAAACAAGTCACGGATTCAGATCATCGCATTATGGTTTTAGCTGGCTCCGGTCATGCCGCTATGTTGAAAGAATTCGTAGAGCTAGATGGACTTATGAATTTAGTGGATGTTGAGACGATCTTGAAAAGATAATGGATGGAAGAAGCTAAAACGCCCAAGTCGCCCACCCGGAAATTCGAACCCGGAATTTGGATTGGAGTCATCGCCATTCTGATCAACATTATTACGGTTTCAGTGTATGTCTATCAGGCGCGCATTATGCTACAACAACAACATGCTGCAGCATGGCCTTATGTTGAATGGTTGCCTAGCTTTAATGAAGAAACTTATTTTATGGAGATTTCAAATAATGGCATGGGCCCTGCCATTATCAACGATATTCAAATGGAGTTGAACGGAGAAAAAATGGAATCCATTGATTCGTTGTTTGCGAAACTACTTGGCACGAGTTATTTTCCTCATCTCACATCGACCGTTAAAAACAGAGTACTGCCAGCCGGAAAGTCGTTGCGCCTTTTTCAGATTAATGACAGCAAATGGGCAGCGCAGACATTTGTTGCTCTGCAAAAGCAATCATTTACGCTTTCCATTTGCTATTCATCAATTTATGGCGATACGTGGATTAGTACAGGAGTTACGGTTGAATCAGGAACTTGTGCTAATGAGAATCGATGATAAAAGCTCAACGAATCTATCTGTATGTTTTAATTTGGATCGGCAGTAACAGTATTGTTGGATGCCACGCGCAGGAGCAAAGCAGAATTGAAAAAGACTCTACGCTTCATATATTATTTGTAGGAAACAGTCTTACCTATACCAACAATCTTCCCGAACTCGTATCAAAGGAAGCTCGAACGCAAAGAATCAATTTAATAACAGAAATGTTGGCTTTTCCCAATTATGCATTGGAAGATCATTGGCAAGATAGAGAATTGCAAAGGCGCATCATGAATGGAAAGTTTGATTTTGTGATCGTACAACAAGGCCCCTCTTCGCAAAGTGATGGCCGTGAGATGCTGTTGGATTTTGGAGCGAGAATAAAAAACCTTTGCGATCAACATGACTCGAAGTTGGTTTTTTTTATGGTTTGGCCGGCACGGACCAATTGGAATACTTTTCCGGGTGTTATCCGAAACTACACCGAAGCAGCCATGGCCACAAAATCCATTCTTTGCCCGGTCGGTTCGGAGTGGAAGCAATACATAGAAAGCACCGCTGATTATTCATACTATGGCCCTGACCAATTTCATCCATCGTTGAAGGGTAGTCAAAATGCAGCCGCCATGATTTTCAAGGTGTTACTTGAGAATCCCTGAGAAGTGTCAAGGCATACTACAGATTAACAGATTAAATTTAAATATTGAAACTTTCAGAAATATTTGAACGTTAGATAAATTG
>JABFSO010000065.1 GCA_013140555.1 Cyclobacteriaceae bacterium
AAATAAAGATTTGACTTCCCCGCCGGTACTCAGGAGAAAGGAAAATGATGGTGCTTTCAATGGGCTTATTTTCAAAGCCATTAACGTAAATGGTTATGCGGTCGTGTAATTTTATCAGAGAAGCTTCATTGGGATACAACTCTGCCTCAACCCATAGTTGGTTCAATTTTTCCAGGCGATAAATGGCTGTACCTTCTGTAACATACTGGCCTTCCGATACCACTATGTCTGTGATGATACCCGAAGCCGGGGCCACAAATTGTATTCTTGAATGGGCTGCCTTGGAATTTGACAAATCATTTATCTGGGCTTCCGTCATCCCATATAACCATAATTTCTTTTTGGCAGCATCGAGAAATGACTGGTACTTTTTACCATCAACCGAGTTTGCCTGTTCACGTGCCAACAAAAATTCCTGTTGGAGGGTAAGAAGCTGTTCACTGTATATTTCGTAGATGATCTGTCCTTTAATGATGGGCACGCCTGTCTCTTTAATAAAGAGTTTATCTAGACGACCAGGAACGCGCGTACTCACGACTTCAGTTTGATTTTCGTCCGTTCTCAACCTTCCGTTGAGCAGTACGCTACTGCCGATGGCTTGCACAGTTACCGGCTGTACGGTAATATTGGCCAGCTCTATTTGGCTTTCGCTCAATGTAACTTCTGTCTTGTCTCCACCTGCCTTTACCAGTACGAGATCCATCCCACATATCGGGCAGGTACCTGGTTTATCCTGTACGATCTGCGGGTGCATAGGACAGGTATAAGTCTTCACCTCTGCCGTGTGATCTTTGTGCTTTTTAGAATCACAAGCTGATAAGCCGATGAAGAGAATAATGATTATATAACTCATTGTTTTGTTCATGACACTTATGGGTTCATAACTTTTATAAAACTTTCGCTATCCACTAAGTATTGAGCATTGATCGCGATCTCAGAAGTTTCATCCAGGCCTTCAATGATCTCAATCCAACCGTCAGACTCTACTCCCGTCTTTACTTTGTATGGTGCAAACGTCCCTTTATTTTTTAAGAAAACGATTTGTTGAACACCTAGATCAAGTACAGCTTTCTTTGGTATCCACAGGGCTTGTGTGCGTGATTGACTGACGTGGGCAGTTACGAGCTGGCCAACACGAAGCGTATTCTTACTGTCATTCAAATAAGACCGTACTTGCAGAAACTGTTTGCCCTCACTGAAAAAGGGTTGAATAAAATCAGCGCGGGAAGAAATAGTTTCGTTCAATCCTTTCACTTGTAATTCTATCTGGTCACCCTTTCGAATTTGTATTCCTTCACTGGAGAAATAGAGTTCGGCCCAAAGCCTGGTATCATCAATAACCTTAAATACACTTTGCCCGGTGGTGACATACATTCCTTCCCGTATAGAAATCTGCTGACCAAGAGATGGTGCCGATGAAGACGCAGTCATTGCCGCAGAAGTTTGCATGCCACCGTTTGTCCTTTTGCTCATTCCTCCACTGCCCATAGAAGCCACTTGTGATTGGATTGACTGCGGTAATTCAGCGGAGATTGTTGACTCGATAATGTACCCGGAGTAAGGGCTAAGTACAGGAAATGCGAAGGTCTCTTTTCCTACAGTAATTATCTTTTCAATTTGCTCGGTGGTTAGTCCAAGCAAAATAAGTTTCTGCTTGGCGCTCTCAAAGATTTGTTTATCCTCTGCCTGTTCATGAGCAACATAAAGCAACTCTCGCTGGGCGGTAAGGAGTTCCGGACTGTAAACCTCCATAATTACCTGTCCTATTTTTATCGGCTGGTAATTGTATTTCAAAAACAATTTTTCAATCCGCCCGCCAAAGCGAACAGGAACAGAATATGTTTTACGCGTATCGTAATTGATTATTCCCGGAGTCACGGTACTAACTGTCAAAGTTTTTCGCGTGGCACGGGTGGTTTGAATTTTAGCGACTACTGAAGTATTGGTCGGTTTGATCAAGTCTTTGATGTCTTCCGTAATTACCATCTCGTTTCCACCATTTGATTTTTTTACCAATTCCATTCCGCAGATCGGGCATGTTCCCGGTTTATCCTGTACAACTTGTGGATGCATGGCGCAGGTGTATTCAACCGCTTCATGTACGCTGCGTTCTCCATTTTTACCGGAAGTGCAAGCGTAAAAAAGAATAGCCAATATCATCATCACTGTCGCCAAATTTGTCTTTCTGATAGTTACCATCTTACTTTTCCAATAGCTTTTCATAGGTCACGATCGTTTCATAATATCTTCTCAGGGTATCTAAATATTGACTTTGGGCCATGATCAAAGTTTCGTACGCATCCAACACGATGTACAACTCTTCCCGGTTCTCCTGATAGCCAAGCATCAACGTTTCGTAATTTTTCCTAAGCACAGGAATAATTCTTTTTTCATAGTTGCCGACTTGTTGATTCAGCGTATTGACCTCATTGACCATACTGGCAATCATTCCTTGCAATTCATTCAAGATCGATTCACGCTCGCGCTTCATTGATTCAATCTGGCTACCCATGCCCTTTACATTCGACCTGTACATTTTAGACGACCAAGGTGCTATGGGGATAGTCACCATTCCCAGCAGCATATACTGGCCGGGCATGCCCGAACCTCTCGGGATCATGTGGTTATAGCCCAGTGTAAAATCAGGTTTGGACTGATAGCTCTCCAGTGCCTGGTTCAAGCGCATGGATTGAATGCTTTTGTCTATCCTCCGTACATCGCTGCGGTTTTGAGCAAGAGTTGCCGTGTCCACCGGTTCAGGAACAAACTGGCGGTACTGAACCGCAGTATCGATAGAGAAGCGAAGTTCTTTTGGGCGGTTCATCAATTGATTGAGCAAGATGTTTTTTTGAACAATCTCATTGTCGTTCATCAAGATCATGTTCTGAACTTCCAGCAGTCTTCCTTCTGCTTTATAAATATTTCCTAGTTTAGATTGGTTGTAGGGATAACGCACCTTGGTTATTTTCAACACAAGGCGAATAATCTCTTCATTTTCCTGAAGAACGTTTTTCTTCTTTTCCAAAACCATCCATTGAAAAAATGCTGTTTTTGCCAACGCCCTCAATTCGTTGTAGGTAAATGTTTCACTGGCTTTTTCAATAGCTGCTTTTGAATTTAAGTAGGACTGGTTGGCGCGCAGCTTGGCAGGATTGGTAAATTTTTGTTGCACCGAAAGCATGATCTGACCCTTGTCCCTTTCATCCATCACGCTCGTTCCGGGATAAGGGAACATCCACGGACCTCCACCCACTTCAGGAGCCATCAGACTTTTTGCGCCTGCTGCAAAGTTGGTCATTGCTTCCGCGCGATAACGATAATCCTTTAACATCGGATTACTTGCATTGATTACTTGCAGAATACTGTCCAGTCTAACGGATTGTTGTGCCTGCGCCTGCCGGGTCAGTAATAACGAACCGACTATAAAAATTATCTTAATGTTTGGTTTCATGGATTTCGAGTTTACCAAGTTTTTTAAGTTCATATTCTTTGGTCATAAGAAAGATCAAAGGAGTTACCAGGAGAATGTGCGTGGAAGATGTTAACACACCACCTATCATAGGTAGGACGATAGGTTGCATCACATCGCTCCCGACACCAGTAGCCCACAAGACTGGTACAAGACCAAACAGTGCAACGGATACGGTCATCAGTTTTGGTCTCAACCGTTTTGCTGCCCCTGTAATTACATACTCCTTTAATTCATTCAATGAAATAGTCTCGCTCGAATTTCCTCTTAACTCTACAAGTTGCCGCATGGCATCATTGAGATAGATGACCATCACGACACCTGTCTCCACGGCTATTCCAAATAGGGCAATAAAACCAACTGCGACAGCAACCGAGAGGTGAACTCCATAGAAATAAATCATGTAAGCCCCACCGATAAGCGCAAAGGGAACAGTTATCAAACTAAAGAACGCTTCACGAATGGAGTGAAATGCGAAGTACAAGGAAAGGAAGATTATAATCAGGACAATTGGCGCAATTAGTGTAAGCGTCTTTTTGCTTCTGATAAGGTTTTCGTATTGACCACTCCATTCAATATAGTACCCATTAGGCAGGCTGGTAAGCTCCTCGTTAAGTTTTTCTATTGCTTCTTGCACTGTGCTTCCTAAATCGCGATCTCGAACATTAAAGAGGACCGCCCCACGAAGCATGGCATTTTCGGAATTGATCATTGGCGGACCATCCTCAAATCGCAGATTGGCTACTGCTGAAAGAGGTATTGTGCCCAAGGCCGGAGTCTGAATCGGGATTCGCTTAAGTTGGTCTAAACTGTTACGGTAGTCTTGCGACAAGCGTACATTTATTGAAAATCGTTGACGTCCCTCAATGGTCTTGCTGATGGGAGTTCCTCCAATGGCTGATTCAACCATCATATTGACATCATCCACGGTTAAACCATACCGCCCGATCTCATCTCGATTAACGTCAACTACTAAATATTTTCCTCCGGTTATTGGTTCTGCATATAAATCTTTCACTCCTCGAACACTCTCAAGTGCGGTTTTTACCCTTTCCTCTATGACGTAAATACTATCGAGATTTTGGCCGTAAACTTTCACACCCACATCTGTGCGTATCCCAGTCGCGAGCATGTTGATTCTATTGATAATAGGTTGTGTCCAGCCGTTAACCACTCCGGGGATTTGCAGTTTCGCATCAAGTTCATTCACAATATCTTTCTTGGTAATACCAGGTCGCCATTCACTTTTTGGCTTTAGCATGATGATCGTTTCGATCATGCTGATCGGTGAATTGTCAGTTGCTGTACTGGCTCGCCCCGCTTTCCCCAACACTTTATCAACCTCTGGTACTGAGTGAATAATTTTGTCCTGCACCTGCAAAATCCTTTTCGCTTCAGCATTCGAAATATCCGGCAAGGTTATAGGCATGAATAAAATAGACTGTTCATCCAGGGGCGGCATAAATTCCGACCCAAGACTCATGATTAAAGGAACGCTGACGGCTAATGCCGCCAAGTTAATCCCTATCGTGGTCTTGCGCCATTTCATGCACCACCGGATCACTGGTTCATAAACTCGTTCCAAAAACCTATTGATCGGATTCGAGTTTTCGTCTTTGAATTTTCCTTTCATGAAAAATGAGATCAGCACGGGTGCGAGCGTCACGACAAGAAGTGCGTCCACCAACAGAATGAATGTTTTAGTGTAAGCCAGCGGGCTGAATAATTTACCCTCTTGTCCAGTCAACATAAACACCGGAAGAAAAGAGGTGATGATAATAATCGTTGAATAAAAAACACCTCTTGATACCTGCTTACTGGACTTTTCAATAATCCTGAGCCGCTCTTCTTCAGTTATCCAAGGCTCTTCTTTTTTGCGTGAAAATATTTTTAAAAATTTCATTGGAATAATTTTAAGAGTTACCGGATTTTTTAGCCATTTCTTCTGCATAGCGTTGAGAAAGATGTTTATAAGCATTCTCCGACATAATAATACCGTTGTCTACGATTACACCAATGGCCAGTGCTATGCCTGTAAGCGACATGATGTTAGAAGAAATATTAAACATATTTAACAGGATGAAGGCTGTGGCAATTGTGATCGGTATTTGTATGATAATGCTCAATGCGCTTCGCCAGTGAAAAAGAAAAATGATAACTACCAATGAAACGACAATCATTTCCTCTATGAGTGTTTTTTTTATCGAAGACACAGATTCCTCAATTAACTCACTCCGGTCATAAGCAAGATTGAATTTCATCCCTTCAGGAAATCCTTTTGCAACCTCTTCCATTTTCTTTTTTACTTTTTTGATCACTTCATCTGCATTTTCTCCATAGCGCATCACCACAATACCTCCAACAGCTTCGCCTTCTCCACTAACATCGAATATACCTAGTCTCAGTTGGCCCGTCATTTGCACCGTTGCTACATCTTTGATCGTTATGGGAATTGAGTTTACAGTCTTCAATGGAATTTTTTCTATCGCCTCTACACTTTTGATATACCCTGTTGTTTTAATCACATAGCCGATGTCGTTGACTTCAAATTTTCTTCCACCCGCTTCATTGTTATTCGAGCGAACTGCCTGAATCACTTGAGGAATAGAAAGACCATAGTAGGTAAGTTTATTCGGATTGACTGTGACCTGGTATTGTTTTTCGAATCCTCCGAACGAAGCTACTTCGGCCACACCCTGAACATTTTGTAAGCCGAACTTCACGTACCAATCTTGAATAGCTCGCTGTTCGCCAAGATCCATACCGGGAGCTTCCAATGTGTACCAAAGAATGTGTCCTACACCTGTTCCATCAGGTCCGATCGTTGGAACAACACCTTCTGGCAGTAATCGCGAAGCATAATTCAATCTCTCAAGGACACGCTGACGTGCCCAATAGACATCCACATCATCTTCAAAGATTACGTACACGAAGCTCATCCCAAACATAGAAGTGCCTCTCACATATTTTATTCTTGGCAAGGCCTGAAGGTTGGTAACCAACGGATAGGTTACCTGGTCTTCCATGATTTGCGGGCTTCGACCCATCCATTCGGTAAACACGATCACCTGATTTTCTGAAAGATCAGGTATGGCGTCAATTTTATTGACTTGCACAGAATGCAAGCCCCATCCGAACAGCCCGGCTGCAATTAGCAGTATTATAAAGCGATTGTGAATCGAATAAGAAATGATTTTTTCAATCATGATAGAAATAAAGTAAAAATGAATAGTCCTTAGAAGAAAAGGATTTGATACGCGGAGCAGACAGTCTAAGCTGATAGCTTGAGATTCAAGTTCATAAGTATATTCTAATTCCTTCGAAAAGAATATAACCTATTGCTCCAGAAGGGAAAATCAGATAAGGAAAGTGTGAACGAGTATGGTAATATCCCGTTCGATTAATGGTGGCTTGTAATTTAAGAAGGGGCTACTGGTTAAGCCCACACCGGGTGTGAACTCCTGAACTACGTCAGTGGACCGAGCAAAGATGAATTGCGCATTTTCAACCGTTATCTTCTCCGCGATTTTAGACAAATATTTATCAGAATCTATTTTGAAGGTGGCATCTTCGCAGCAGCCTTTGTGATGTATGGAAGAATGATTTGTATTTCCGTTATGATCACAAGCTCTATCGTGCATTGCGCAGGGCTGGGCCTTGCCAAAAATAGCTACGCTTTCAATCTCGCCTCCGCAAAAGTGAAAGCTCACCGAATGGCTGATCGAAGAAGTCAGCACAAAAAGTGCGAGGAGGCTTGCCAATATGGTGCGGAGATTTTTCAAATGGTCTGTAAATATACGGGATTATTTGTTTCAGGTTCTTATACAATTTTGGTGAAAAGTTACAGAATTCGGGATTTCGCATGTTTTAGCAATAAACTGGAGCGCTTTAACAACATGATTTTATCTTATGCTAAGTCGAAACGCGGGTCAACTCAAACCGATGAATCAAAATTTATTTAAAAGCTTTAATCACCGCATCAAGATTCACTTTGATTGATTTGTCGTGATGCAGGATTGGTGGGATTTCTTTCTCAATACTTAGCAATTCGTAAACTGCCATCTGTGCGACCCTAACTGAATATTCAACGGTGAAAACCACATCTTCAGGGATTTCCACGAACTGGCTGACGAATGCCAGGTTTCTTGAGTTTTTCGGTACGGGCAGTGGTCGGTCATCGTGTGCGCGAGGCATAAACATACTCGTGATGTAGGGCATTCGGCACGGAATGCAGGTTGCTCTTGTAAACGTTGTATCAAAATCGAAATTAAGATGGCCACAGAGTTCCTTCAGGATTTCTTCACCGTTGCATTCTGACATCGATTTGCCAACGAAGTTGCCAACCCGGTCCGGGTGCAGTGCATACCCCCAAAACACCTGAACATCAACAGGCTGATTCATAAAATGCGGCTGATGGGCTAAAACGACTGACATAAACCAGTTGGAATCTTTTAAGGTAACGAGCCCGCCCGTACCCGCTTTGTTGCTCGAAAATGTTTCCATTTGATCAAAGAAGGCCGTGTCGTTTAGTGTTACGGTGAATGATTCCCAATAAGATTCTGGAATACTTGAATTAAAAACGGCTGGATTGCCAAATTCAGGGCGGCCTTTAGCCAGTTTTTCCCAAAGACTCCAACCACCGCTGTCTGCTTTTGTTAGATGTTTTGGAGCTGCTGTCATTGAGCCGAGGCTTGACGCATCGGTCATCGAGCCATTCTGAAAAATGACCAAATCATCTTCACCGATCGTAACAGTTTCATTCTTACCTGATTGGTTATACTTGATCTGTGAAACCACAAACTTACCGTTTACGGTTTTAAGCTCAAGGTCAGCCACGGTACAGTTCGTCTCAAACTTTACGCCTTGTGCCTCAAGCCAAGCCACCAGCGGTCGAACCAGCGAGTCATATTGATTGTATATTGTCCTCTTGACTCCGGCCAGGGTTTCAATGCGTGAAAATTCCTTCATAAAACGATGGAGGTAGCGCTTGAATTCCACGGCACTGTGCCACGGCTGAAAGGCAAAAGTTGTTGCCCACATGTACCAAAACTTAGTCTTGAAAAACTCTGGTGAAAGCCAGTCGGTAATGCGGCTTGTTCCCAAAGTTTCTTCACTCGCTTCAGCAAGTTTAAATAGTTCAATTCGGTCATTCATTGAAAAACCCATTGAGGTTACATTAATAATTGCACGGTTTCCATCCACCAGCCTTGCCTTTGAATGCGCTCTGATACCTTCGTTGAACTCTACGGTTTCATCAAATACTGTTTTACCTGGCCTCGTGAGAGATGGAATGGATTTGAATAATCCCCAGGTGCATTCATAATTATCGGTTGTTAACATACGTCCGCCACGCAGCGAGTAGCCATCGGTTCTTTTTGCGCCATCAAGGCTTCCACCCAATATAGGCAGGGCTTCGTAAATGATGATGTTCGCGCCCGGCATTCCGCCATCACGAATCATAAACGCAGCCGCAGCCAATGAGCCGATGCCACCACCCACACAATGAGCTTTAATTTCCTTACTGTTCTTTTTCATAATCTTGTTGTTTTTTTACCAAATATTAATTTATCCAAACCATTTTAATGAAACTCATTCCAGTTGCTTTCGAACCTTCTTCAGCAGAACTTTATGCTTTTTATCCGGCAAAGGAAAATCTACATTTAGTTCGCAGAATTTTTCGCACAGAATGTAAGAGAGCATGATGCGGGCATTCTTTTTATCGTCAGCGGGAAGGATGTACCAAGGGGCATATTCGGTAGAGGTTTTGCCAAGGCATTGTTCATAAGCTTTTAGATAGTCTTTCCAATGCTTGCGTTCCAAGATGTCATCCATTGAAAATTTCCAATTGGATGAAGTGCTTTCTACGCGTTTCAGTAGACGTTTTCGCTGCGCCTCTTTAGAGAGGTGCAAGAAAAACTTCATCACCACGACTTTGTTTTCAGTCAGGTACTTTTCATACTCATTTAGCTGGGCACAGCGCTGGCTGAACCAATCTTCTGTTTTATTTTTTAGAATATTCGGATGAACAGTCTTCATAATAAGAGCGATTGAAAATCCCGATCATGCCCTGTGGTGGGATTTTATGTTGGTAACGCCACAGGTAATCATGTTGAAGTTCTTCAACGCTTGGCTTTTTAAAACTTGACACCCCACAACCCTGCGGGTTAACGCCCGACATTACATGTCTGATCATACTGTCTTTGCCCGCGCTGTCCATGCCTTGAAGAATGATCAGCAAAGCATGACTTGCTGAGGCATAGAATTTGAGCTGTAGACTGTCAATATTTTTTTTGTATTTGTTAAGGAGCTTTTTATAATCATTCTTGTTGGTATATAAATCTTTCATCCTCGTAGGCGTCTTGCCTATGATAAACTCTTGGCCAGGATTAATTGTCAGTATTTCAATTTTTTCTTTCAGCATCGCTTTATTGATTAGTCAGCATCACAAATTGCATGGGCCGAAGCTTGAGTTTAATGAAGTGCCTGCTGCCGTCCGGGTTTTCAAGCACCTCGGCTTTCCCTGTATCACCGAACAAAAATTTGTAGAAACGTTTCTTTTCCGTGGGTTGCTGCTTAACCGTTACATATTCCTCTTTCTCTTCCATGGTCGAAGAATTAAAGGCCACCAGAATTTCTTGAGCAAACAAAACCCTTGAAAATGCAATAAGGCATTTTTCACATTCCGGTAAATGAAAGTATTTACCATCGGTTGAGATTTTACGCATGTGCATGTGACCGAATTTGAGCACTGAACTTTGCTTTCTTATCGAGGCGATTTCAGAAATGCTCTTATAAATTCTACGCGAGGTGTCAAGGGAATTTGTGGTCTTGTCGTCCGGATTGAACATGGTTTCGCGAATGCAGGAGTCCTGCTCGCCAGAGCCATCGAAGCCTTGCTCGGTGCCGTAATAAATGCAGGGTGTGCCTAACGCACATAATAAAAACCCTATGCCCGCGATGATCTGTTCTTCGGTGGCGTCTTTTCCAAAGCGGTGCTTGAAGGATTGACCTACCTGATCGTGATTATCAATGAAGGTGACTAAAAATTCGCCAAATTCCCCACGGCCAAGCGCATTGTCATGGAGAGATTGGTATCGTTCTATCAATCGTTCGGGTGAAGCTTTTCCTTTAATAACATCCGCTAAAATATGGTACAAGGGAAAATCCAAGACGGAGTTGAGGCCATAGTAAATATTTTGCCCATCGACAGATACCGTGGTTTTAGGGCCTATGTATCGGTTGTAGGTAGCTTCTGACCCCACTAATTCCCCAAAGAGAAAAAAATTCTTTTTGCCCAACGAATACGAATATTCGCGGATGTGAGAACAAAACCGGCTGATGACTTCTTCGCCCATGTGTTTCACTGCATCCAATCGAAAACCATCAATGTCTATTTCCCTTATCCAATAGCAATGACAGGCGATCAGTAGGTTCTGTACATAATGCGCTTCTGTCGAATCGTCCATGCGAAAGGCCTTGAGCTCCATGAAATCACCCTCGCGTGTTTCCGGATAGGCATCGTAATTTCTGATCTGGCCTTTGCGTCCGTACAATTCGGGGTCGCGAAGTTCAATGGGTATTGGGTGATCATCGGATCGCCATCCGGACAACGGAAAGGTCGCGCCATTGTAGTAATAATAAGGAGCATCGTCAGGGTAAAACCAATTGTTACCAGAATGGTGCAACACTACATCGAGGAATACGCGCATATCAAGTTTGTGAGCTGCGTCCACCAGTTCTCCTAAATCTTCCTTCGTCCCAAATCGCTTGTCAATTTGTAAATAATTCTGGATGGCATAGCCATGATAGGATTCTGGATTGTTTTCGAATACGGGGCTAAGCCATAGTGCCGTGCATCCCAGGCCACAGATGTAGTCAAGGTTACTGGTGATGCCGCGGATAGTGCCGCCACAGACTTTTTTTAACTGCTCTTCTCCGCCAAAGCCTTTCGACTTACCTGCATTGATTGGTTTTCGGATGTTGTCATCGTGAAAGCGGTCAACCAATAAAAAGTAAATAAATTCCTCTCGCCATTCGCGGTGGCAATTTTTCCAATATTTCTTTCCGGGCTTTGGGGCAAGATCAATATCGTCAATAGACCAAATGGGTTTCATATCTTTACTTGTTAAAATAATTTTTCAAGAGAATCTTTTTACCGTCTTCCAGCATATTCCTCAAACACCATCTGCAATACCAGTCGGCTAATAAGAATGAGATTATTTTGTAAAATATTCCTTCGGGTGGTCTGTAACTGATGGAAAGCTGGGCCTTCGTTCCATTAGGCATTTTTGTGAGTTGCAAGTGCATTCGGTACCATGAATAAATGATTAATTCAGAATGGCCAATGGTTTCCCAAACCTTTTCTTCTCCGTTTATCCATTTGGTTACCTCAACGGTAAAATTCATTTTCATTCCCATCATTTTACCTGTCCATCGATATTTGGTTCCAAGACCCGTGCGGTTTTCGGTCAGGAACTGCAAATCCAGTTTGCTACCCATCATCATCATGGACGATTGCGTCATGTGCATACCAGTTACCCCTAAATTATCCAGGCATCGAAATACAATGTCGGGTTGATAAGGGTATGAAGCAGTTCTCGTAAGAGTTTTCATTGACTTACGATTTTAAATGTTTTTGAAATCTGAATAATAATGAGCGACACGAAGCTCATCCCGATTGAGATCAACCAATCTTCAAACGACATCGGATATATATCGAGCGCCTTTCGCACTATCGTTACCTGATAAGACAAAAACAATAAGGCAAATGATACTACTGTGGCATACCAGACATACTTATTCGTAAAAACTTCATTTTTAAAAAAGTTACCACTATCCGAAGAGCTCATATTGAACACGTGAAGTAACTGAGAGACAATCAGTGTGAAAAACAAAATGTTATTGCATAGTTCGGGATTCCAGGTCTCAGTCTTATGTACAGTGTGATGACTGATGAAAACTGCACCGAGTGTGGTAATCGTGATCACCACCGAATAATAAATCATAGCCCTCCATCTTTTATTATCGATGATCGGCTCTTCGGTATTGCGTGGAGGTTGCTTCATAATAGAAGCACTTCCGGCCGTGACTCCCAGTGCCAGTGCAGGGAGAACGTCAGTGATAATGTTAATGTATAAAATCTGCAACGGAAAAAGCTGAAAGTGCAGGTTCAACACGGAGGCTACCGCGATCACAAACAATTCACTCATGTTACAGGAGAGCAAGAAGATGACGAACTTGCGGATGTTGTCGAAGATGATACGCCCCTGGCGAACGGCCAGCACGATTGATGAAAAGGAATCGTCTTTCAACACCATATCAGCAACTTCCTGGGCTACTTGTGTGCCTCGCAGACCCATCGCTATACCAATATCAGATTTCTTGAGCGCAGGCGCATCGTTTACACCATCGCCCGTCATGCCAACAATATATTTCCGGTCTTGTAAAACGCTTACGAGATCAAGCTTTTGTTGGGGGCTTACACGGGCAAAAACTGTAGTGTTTACCCAGCGATCTTTCTCCTCTTCAGTGAGATGCTCATAACCATTCATTTCTTTACCAACCATTGCAACTTGTTTCTCGTCCTCCATAATACCAAGCTGCCTGCCAATGTTTTGTGCAGTGGAAGGGTGGTCTCCCGTGATCATAATTACTTTTATTCCTGCCGTTCTACATTCGAGAATGGCATCGTAAACTTCTGGGCGTGGCGGATCAATCATGCCGATTAGACCGGTAAAGGTTAAATCCGTTGAAAGTTCTCCCTCTGTGGAATCAGTTATTCTACAAGCAGCTGCTATCACTCGCAGACCAGAGGCTGAGAGGCTTTCTGACTCCGTAAGCCATTTGGTTTTCAGCACAGCATTAAATTCATCCTCTCCGTTCCCATTGATAATATGGGTGCACCGGTTGATTAACTCTTCTGTAGCGCCTTTCGCATAAATCATTTGCCTGCCATTAGTCTCCCGGTGAAGAGTGGCCATAATCTTTGTGTCAGAAGAGAAGGGCTCCTCCTTCAGCAAGGGATTCTCTGCTCGGATGGCTTCAATATTTGAACCTTGCTGTTGGGCAAATTTGAGCAGCCCCACTTCGAGCGGGTCGCCCGTTTCTTTGTCAGCATTTCCTAATGATGCTGTATTGCATAAAACTGCGGAACGCACCAGATGTTGAAAAGAGGAATCCTGTGCGTTGGCTTTTTGCGCGTTGCCTACATTGTATTTCCCAGTTGGAGTTACGATCAGGTTGACTTCAATTTTATTCTGGGTCAGTGTTCCGGTCTTGTCGGTGCATATCACATTGGTGCCACCGAGCGTTTCCACTGCTGAAAGTTTTTTCACGATTACGTTGTGTTTGGCCAGCTTAAGCATGCCTTGAGCCAGAGCAAGCGTTGCCACAATAGGCAATCCTTCGGGCACAGCCGCTACTGCCAGGGCAATAGAGGTTTCCAGCATTTCCAGAAGTTTTTGTCCGTTCAAAAGGCCGACAAAAAAAATGATGACTACCAGGGCTACCGTTACCTTAATCAGTTTTTTGCTGAACTCACCAAGTTTCTGTTCAAGAGGTGTTGCTGCCTGTTCGGCTGATTGCACCAGACTGGCAATCTTACCAAGCTCTGTCAACATACCCGTACTGGTAATCATGCAGCGCGTGTTCCCCTTGGTAATAAAGGTACCCTTGTAGAGCATGTTTGTTCGTTCAGCCAGGGTAGTTCCTTCATCTACTTGGCCGCCTTTCTTTTCTACGGGAAGAGACTCGCCCGTCAATGCCGCTTCATCCACCTGTAGTTGGGAAGACCGTAAAATCCGGCCATCAGCAGGAACCATATCACCGGCTTCAAGAAATACCAAATCACCTGGCACCAGTTCTTCCGCGTTGATCTCGGTAGTTGTGCCATTGCGGACAACCTTAGCCGGAAGTATTGATAATTTTTTCAACGCTTCCATAGAACGCTCGGCCTGATACTCCATATAAAAGCCGATAATCGCATTGATTAAAATCACGACCAGTATGGCGAAGCCATCCAGCCACTCCTCGAAGAAGAAGGACAAGCCTGCAGCGACAATCAACAAGTACACCAGCGCATTATTGAATTGCCCCAGGAAAATTAACCATAGGTTTTTTTTCTTTTCCTGGCTGATCGCGTTTCGCCCGAGTGCCTCCAACCGTAATGCTGCCTCTTCGGGAGCCAGTCCTTTTTCAGGATCGGACTGATATTCACGAAGGATATCCTCCTGCGATTTACTGTGGACGAGTTGTTTTACTATTTCAATGTTGATCATGGCGAATAAGTTTATGACATAGTTGATTCCCTTCTTCCAATATGACTTTTACCCTATCGGCCGAAATTTTTATCTGCTGTAGGTATTGGGGCTTGTGGCATATCTCCTGGCACAGAATAATTTTCATTTGCAACAAGGATTTTTTTTCCGGTAGTGTGAGGGTACTGAGACAGGTTATTGGATAAAGGCCCGTCTCTTCAATCATATCGCGTAAGCTACCGCCCGTTGGGTAATCAAGACTGACTAACCGTAGCCCACAACATGACCCGTAGGTGATAGCATCTGCAGTGAACCTTGTGTTGGTAACCACCCAGCCCTGATGGAATTTGGTGCCATGACCTTGTGCCAATTTCCACTTGGCCTCCACATCCATAAAACGGGCTTGTATATAAAGCGGGATTTTAACATCACACACAATTCCAGCGGCATTGTGATATTTGCACTCGATCATAAAATGTCTATCCAACTTTTCGGCAATCACATCTACCTCATGCCTCACACACTTTCCTTCTACCATCTTTCCCACTTGCACAGAATAGCCTAGCTTAATAAGAATCTGAGATACATACATTTCAAATGGGAAACCGGAAGGCCCTAGTTCCATGAGCCCGTTTTTCAAGTGATAACGCCCCGCTACCACCCGTTCACTCGCACGCAAAAGCCGATGGGCTTTTTTATAGATATGTTTGGTCGTCATTCCCTCTGTCAAATCGGCTTCAATCTTTTCCACTACTTGACTGACCGTTGTTTCGGATGCCCCCGCTCGCAGTAGCGATTGGCGAAGTTTTTTCTTCTCAAAAGGTTCGTTTGCGCCAGAGGCTTTTGTGATAATCATATTTTTTGTTTTTTCTCTCTTGACTATTCAGCTATCGGTCAGTCGTTAACACACAT
>JABFSO010000379.1 GCA_013140555.1 Cyclobacteriaceae bacterium
ATCCAAATAAGCGGGTGAGAAAAATGAATTCACTCCTAAGAAGGTGTTCATTGTTCTTTCGGCATCGGGGCTAGTCATTACCAAACAACGGCCCGTATGATCTTGCGGAAGGTTTTCGTAACTAAGTTTGGTTTCTACTTGATTGCTTTTCAAATCTTCCAAAAAAAGCTTGCCCAGTTCATCTTTGGCTACCAGGCAAGAATAAAATCCTTTGCCGCCAAACTGGCTGATTGCCGCAATGGTATTTCCTGCGGAGCCACCTCCGGTGAGTTTACTTTTGTTCATGTCGATGGCTTGCATGAGGTGTTGCTGACGCTTTTCGTCAACCAGCGTCATGACGCCTTTCTCGACTTCGTTTCTTTCAAAGAAGTCGTATTCAACTTCTGTTACTATATCTACAATTGCATTGCCAATTGCATACACATCATACTTCGCCATTTTATATAGTTTTTGAATTTGGGTGCAAGAATACTGAATTGTTTGCTGAAAAATTCAGAAAATTGAATTCGTTTGCCGTCCTGTGCGATGAATTACTTTTTATCAGCAATTTTCAGCGTAAGCTTATAAACTGCGGCACGATCCGGGTAATCGGTAATAATTCCATCCACACCCATACCCTTCAGCACTAACATATCTTTCGTTTCGTTTACAGTCCACGGTATCACGCGTAAGCGTACTTTGCTTTTCACTTTTTTCTGTTTTTCTGCAAGGTCTACTTTTTGAGTATGCAGCCACTTTACTTTGGCTTTCGTGAGCAAGGCAAAATCGGGGCTATAGATGGAGGGCACAAAACCGAGGTCGTTCAAATTTTCTTCAGGCGATTTTTTGTTCTCCACCAATGCTGCCAAACGCACCTCTGGGTATTTTTCGTGCCAATATTTTAACACCCGAAAATCAAATGACTGAATCACTACGCGCTCCATGGGCAGATATTGATCGAGCAGTTGGTACACCTTATCTGAAAATTCTGCCGGTGCGGGATGATACACCCCATCACCGTCTGGCTCACTTTTAATTTCAATATTGTAATCTACTTCATACTTGGTGTAGCTCTTGATGTGATTTTCGATTGCTACGATGACATCGGATAACAACGGCTTTGCGATTTTTTGCTTTTGCTGTTGTGGAAAACGTGGGTGAGGTTTTGTACCGCAATCCCATTGGCGAACTTCCTGATACGTCATCTGATAGATGTTGTATGTAAGTTCCTGTTCTTTCGGAAACTCGGTGCCATCGGGTTTAAGGCAAAACTCGGAGGACATCCACGGTTCGTGTGAAACGATGATCTGACCATCTTTGGTAACGGCCAAATCCATTTCAACGGTAGTCACACCTAAATCGAGCGCTGCTAGAAATGCCGGTATCGTATTTTCGGGTTGCAGACCGCGTGAACCGCGGTGACCTTGCACATCAAAAGCAGGAATCAATTGGGCCTGTGCCGTGCCTGAAAGTAAAACCATGAGAAGTATTGTGTATCGCATGGTCAAAGATAAGCAAAGAAAAAAAGCGGAGAGCCAAAAGTTATCTTTTGGCTCTACCAGTCTAGTTGGGTTGCATGATAAGTTAAAAAACTAATTTTGTTAGGTATCAATTATTAATAATCATTTGCATACCACCCGGTCTGCCTCTGCGGCCTCCGCCCATTGGATTAAGTTGTTTGTTGAGTGCATACGTAAAACTCACCATGAGGTATCTGCCCAAGTTGTTGTAAGTTGTTTGTTGCAAATAATTGGCAGTAGCCGTTTGGTTTACACTCAGGCTTTGATCTAATACATTGTTAACACCTATTTTCAATTCGCCTACATTATTCTTCAACAAAAAGCGTGATAGGCCCAGGTTCAGGATGGGTATCTCCTGACTAAAGTTGGTTGTTTCGCTGGTGTAGGTATAATAATTGAATGTTGAGTTGAATTGGTAATTTTTTAGAAATGTTAGGTTTACTTCAGCCGTATAGGTTTTATTGAAATATGACTGATTTTGTTTTTGATTGAACTCATATTGAGTTTGTTGTTTGCTCAGGTTGGCACTCAAATCCACAATCAAAATCTCTTTAAACGTATAGTTGTAGCGAATGCTTCCTCCTACAGTCGTTTGCTTGGTTCTATTTTCTTTTTCATTCAACAGGTTGATTCCATTCGAATAGTTTGCCGTTGGGCCCATGTTAAACCGGCTGTTCAATTTCTTTACTGGGAAACCAAAACTGAAATTTGCATTCAAAGCTAAGTTATCACTCACGTTTACCGGCATGGTGGTTCGCACGAAGTTACTTGGATTGATCGTTTGCGATGTGCTGATGGCATTGGTCGTATAAACGCCTGTCACAAATCCAAAGAAGTTGATAAACTTGGCAGGATCGAAGGTGGTAAAATTAGCAGAGATGCTATGCACATAACCGGGGCGCAATTGTGGATTGCCACTTGACAAATTGAGCGGATCAGAATAATCTACAATGGGTTGTAGTTGTTGAATCGTTGGCTCTTGCATAGAGGTTTCATAATCCAAGCGCAGATGTTTGAAGTTGCTGAAGTCATAATTGAAGCGAAGTACAGGCAAGAAATTTTCGAAGGTTCTTTCAATGCTAGTGAATTGTTTCGTCTTCATGCTGTAGAGAGTTCCTTCTAACCGTGTGTTTTGATAGCTGGCACCGACCGCAATGTTGAATTTCGTGCGGTTCAGTCTAAAGTTGAAACCCGGTCGGTTGTAGACATAATTGCTGTTGTAATTGTTAGTAAGCGAATCGATTAAAGTGCCGGCAGCTCCTTTTTCATTGTACATTTTTCGATCAGCTTGATTTTTGTTGATCCGATAATTGTAACTAGTCTCTAAATATTTTCTGCCTCCCAATGGCTCAATGTAAGTGAGTGTACCTCCATATGATTGATTCGCGTTGGACTGCACGCTGCGCTGATCAACTTCTTGCACGCCAGGATTGGTTCCAAAGAATTGATTGTTTGAATTTAAAATACTCTTTGCATCTGTTTGAGAAATCCCTAAGGTTAAGTTGGCAGAAAGACTACGTCCCTTTTTTGCAAAGCGATGTCGGAGCAATAAACTTGAATTTAAGTTAGTAGCAATTTGACTATTGTTATTGTTTCGATCGCTCTCATTTTGCAATACATTGCTAGGATCAAAGGTCTGGCTTTTTGTGATGGATCGGGAGCTTGACTCAGAATACGTTAAGCTATTCGAAAACTTCAGCGAATTGGCTGAGTCAATTTTATGATCGATATTCAAATTAATGCGATGATTATCATTTGTATTTATCTGTGAACTATTTTGATCGAACAGATAAGTCGTACCATTTGGCAGGTAGTTGATGCGATTTGTTTTCTGGCGAATATCCTGATCAAGGCGATTGTAAAAATAGCTGGAAGTGAGTTGTGTGTTTTTGCTTAAATCTTTATTGAAGTTGATACCACCGGCATAATTAGTCATGATTCCGTTTTGCCTTCCGCCAAAATTAAGCGGCACACCGTTGGTATTGTTTCCGTCAATTTGCAAACTTACTCTTCCTCCACCACCCATCATTTGCTGTGAGCCACCAGTAAAATTCATGAAATCGCCAAACGAAAATCCTTGCTCATTGACATTGTTACCCATTCCTAAAAATGAAAGTTGCTTGCCTTTTCCAAATCGGTTGATGTTGGCTTTTGCCTGATAGCGTTCGCTCGAACCTGCGCCCGCCATCATGGTTCCAAATGCTCCGTTGCGCTTTTCTTCTTTCAATTCAAGGTTGATGGTTTTTTCTTTTTGACCATCTTCAATTCCTGTGAAAACAGATTGATCTGATTTTTTGTCGAACACCTGTACTTTCTCAACCGCATCGGCCGGTAAATTGCGTGTGGCTAATTTTGGATCGCGACCAAAAAATTCGCGACCGTCCACCATCACGCGTTGCACTTGTTCGCCTTGGGCTCGCACGGTTCCGTCTGTCTCCACTTCTACGCCCGGCAGTTTTTTTAAGAGGTCTTCTACGTTGGCATTGGCTTTCGTCTTAAAG
>JABFSO010000084.1 GCA_013140555.1 Cyclobacteriaceae bacterium
TCTCAAGCTTGTGACTATTAATAAGATTTAAAATTAACAAAGAGGTAATCTACCTGATTTATGAAAAATCATCTTCTCGTTCTTCTACTCGTTTTCCTCACGCAAGTGAATTTTGCACAAACAAAATCCACATCAATGCCCCACAATTATGAACAGGCCTGGAAGGAGGTCTCCGATTTTGAAAGTAAAGGCTTGCCCGAATCAGCACTAAAAGCAGTGAACGCGATTTATGAGCAAGCAAAAAAAGAACAGAACGCATCGCAATTGGTAAAGGCGGTGGTTCATCAACTCAAGTTCACCGACTACAAAGAAGAGAATGCTTTTGTTAAAAACCTGATTAAGCTGCGCGAAGAGGCAAACTCGGCCACATTCCCAACCAAGCCTCTACTGCATTCCATGTTAGCCGAAATGTATTGGCAGTATTATCAAAACAACCGCTACCGATTTAATGAACGAAGTGAAGTAGCGAATATGAATCAAGACGATATTGAAACCTGGAGCCTGAATAAAATTATCGAGGAGACCTTTCAGCACTATCAACTGTCGCTCCAGCAAGCCAACAGAAGTAAGGAGACGCCTATTGCATTATATGAAGAGGTGCTTCAGTATGGAAATGAAAAAGGAAGAAGCTACCGCGCTACACTTTTTGATTTTTTGGCACACCGTGCGTTGAGTTTTGCCTTGGGAGAAGAAGCGGCCATCACGCAACCGACCTATGCGTTTGTTTTAGATAAGGAGGAATATTTTTCCGATGCTGCTGAGTTTTCTAAGTTGCCGATTTCTTCAAAGGATACGTATTCACTCAAGCTTTACGCGATGCAGCTGTTTCAACAGTTAACGGCTTTTCATTTGACGGATAAAGACCCGGAGGCTCTAGTGGATTTGGAAATTCAGCGCATTTCATTCGTTTATGCTAACCACGTGCTGCCCAATAAAAAAGAATTGTATCGAAAGGCATTGGAGAAGTTAGAACAGAAATATATTCTTCTTCCTATCTCTACGCGAGTAACTTATCTCATCGCACAAACCTATTTTGAAGAAGCATCATTATACAAACCACTTCAATCCGATAACCACAAGTGGGATTTCAAGAAAGCGTTTGACATAGCCGAGTCTGCTAAGAAGAGATTCAAAGATTCAGATGGAGACATTCTGTGCGAAAATCTTCAACAAAGTATTCTCACGAAAACGATCAGCGCGGTTATAGAGGATACTAATATTCCTAATGAACCCTTTCGCAGTTTGGTACGGTATAAGAATATTACCGACCTCCACTATCGTATCATTAAAGTTACCCGCGAAGAAGTGCAGGCACAGCGAAGGAAGTGGGAGCGTAAATACGATGTTGATCGGGAACAAAAATTTTTAGAGTACTTTTACCAAAAGCTCCTATCAAGTCGGGCAAGTTTGCATTGCCGGATGATAAGGATTATCAGCAGCATAGTTTAGAAGTAAAACTCGATGCATTGCCCGTGGGCGAATACATGGTGCTCTACAGTCATCAGCCGAATTTTGCAGTAAGTAAAAATGGATTAGCCTATGCGTTTACTACTGTCTCCAATATCAGTTACATCCATCGATCAGTAAAAGATGGCAGCACCGAACTGTATGTGTTGCATCGCAAAAGCGGTGAACCGTTGGCCGGAGTATTGACAGAAGTGTTTGCGAGCAAGTACAACTCACGAAGAAACGAGTACGAGCCTATAAAGATTGGCAGTTACACTTCAGACTCGAAGGGATATGTTCGTATTCCGTATCAAACAAAAGATGACCATCGAAATTTCTCATTCAATTTTACTTTACGAACTGATCGAATCAGCACCGCTCCAATTGACCGAAGCTCCTATTATAATGGAGGCGTCTACCAGTATCGTGAAGTAAAGCTTGAAAAATTTGTAAGAACCTTTTTCTTTTTAGATCGCGCGATCTATCGTCCGGGACAGACTATTTATTTTAAAGGATTGGTTGTTAATACGGATGACAAAACTTCAGAGCTTGGTCAGAAATCAATTCACACCATTGTGCTTTATGATGTGAATCATCAAGAGCGTGGTAAAGTGGAAGTGACAACAAACGAGTTTGGAACATTTAGCGGAACATTCGTTGCGCCTTCTTCCGGACTTACCGGACAAATGAGTTTGCAGGATACAGCCGGGACAGGAAGTGTTAATTTTTCAGTGGAGGAATACAAACGTCCCAAATTTGAAGTAGCGTTTGAGCCGATGAAAGGCTCCTATCGTTTGGATCAGAATATTGAATCGGAAGGATTTGCCCGAGCGTATTCAGGTGCAAACATTGATGGCGCCTCGGTAAGTTATCGAGTGGTGCGTGTGGCGCGTTATCCGTATTGGTGGTGGTGCCGATGGGGCTATTATCCAAGTTCACCTGAAATGGAAATTGCCAATGGCATTACAAAAACAGATGCTGATGGCAAATTCAAAGTAAACTTCACTGCACTTCCCGATCGAAGTGTGGACAAGTCTTCCGATCCGATTTTTGATTACACCATCTATGCCGATGTTACCGACATCAATGGCGAAACCCACAGCAACAGCACTACAATTTCGGTTGGATATAAATCATTGCAAGTCGGTGTTTACATTGGCAATGTCAATAAAGACCAACTCGATCCTGCCAAAGAATTTTCAATTTCCACAACGAATCTGGCCGGACAATTTGAAGCCGCGAAAGGAAGCATTCAAATTTTTGAACTAAAATCTCCAACAAAAGTATTTCGAAATCGCCTGTGGGAGCAACCCGATCGTGCGCTTTATACACGCGAACAATACTATCAACTTTTTCCAATTGATTTATTTGACGATGAGACCAACAAACTAAAGTGGGAGCGAGCTACAGAAGTTTTCAATTTGAATTTTAACACATCTGAGAAGAAAACCTTTGCACTGGCGAATTTGAATAAATGGAAATCGGGCGAGTATGTGTTGGAGATCAAAGCGCTGGATGCCTCCGGACAAGAAGTGAAAGAAGTGACTTACTTTACCGTATCGGCACCTTCCGACAAAACGATAGCTACTCCGCAGGTGAATTATTTTCAGCCGCTGAAAATGGAAGGCGAACCGGGTGAGAAAGCAAGTTTTATCATCGGCACTGCGGATAAGAAGATAAATGTTCTTTACGAACTAGAACTGGATGGCCAACTATTATCGAAAGAATGGATTTCACTCAGCAACGAGCAACGAAAGTTCGAAGTGCTGATTAAAGAAGAATACCGGGGTGATGTGGGTATTCATTACGCGTTTATCAAAGACAACCAACTTTACACCCATAGCCAGACGATTTCGGTTCCGTTCAGCAACAAGGCTTTGAATATTTCTTTTGCCAGCTTCCGCGATAAGTTACAACCGGGGCAACAAGAGCAGTGGAAAATTTTGGTAAAGGGAAACACAGCCGAAAAAGTGGCAGCTGAAATGGTGGCGACTCTTTACGATGAGTCGCTGGATGAGTTTAGAAGCAACAACTGGTACGCACATTTTTTCAATTCAAACAACACTCGGTTAGGTTGGAGCAGTGCGAATGGATTTAATCGGGAAGACCTTCGGTTGTTTAGCAAAGACTGGAATCCTGATCAAGAAAGATCACCCAATGGGGTTTACTTTGATAGCTTCAATTGGTTTGATTATAGTTTCTATCAGTATTTCTATGAGAATAGAAGGCTACGAGCTGGCGCGATGGCTGCAAGTCCACGATACAGAAATGAAGAAACGAAGATGGCCAAAGCTTCTCTAGCTAAATTAGAAGTAGTAATGGACTCGGCAGCTGCCCCAGAAGAATTTAAAGAATCAGTGGAGGAAGATATCAAATTTAATTTGCCACCGACCAATCAACCAAAGCCACCTGTGGTTCAAGATTTCTCGGAAGTAAAAGTGCGCACCAACTTCAACGAAACCGCATTCTTCTATCCGCATTTACAAACCAACGAGCAAGGAGAAATTATTATCAACTTCACGATTCCGGAAGCATTAACGCGCTGGAAGATGTTGGGCTTCGCGCACACCACCGATTTAAAATCCGGATCGATCATCAATCATTTAGTCACACAAAAAGAATTGATGGTAGTGCCCAATCAACCGCGCTTCTTCCGCGAAAATGACAAAATGATTTTTTCGGTGAAGGTGAGCAGTTTGATGGATGCTGATTTAGTTGGACAAGCACAACTTGAATTCTTTGATGCGCTTACCATGAAGCCGATTGACGCGCAGATGAAGAACATCGGTAAGACAAAAGATTTTGCTCTGAAGCCACGTCAGAGCACCAACTTGGAATGGAGCATTGAAATTCCGGAAGGTGTGCAAGCCATCACGTATCGTGTGGTGGCCAAAGCCGGCAATTTTTCAGATGGCGAAGAGATGACCATTCCAGTGGTGACCAACCGCATGTTGGTGACTGAAACAATGCCGTTGCCCATTCGCGGTAAGCAGACCAAAGAATTTAAGTTCGAGAAGTTTGTCAACAACAAATCCACCACGCTGCGTCATCACCGCTTCACGCTGGAATTCACTTCCAATCCCGCATGGTACGCCATTCAGGCGCTGCCTTACCTGATGGAGTATCCATACGATTGCGTAGAGCAAACGTTCAGTAAGTTTTATGCGAACAGTATTGCATCGCATATCGCCAATTCCAATCCACGCATCAAGCAAGTGTTTGACACGTGGAAGAATATTCAGCCCGATGCACTGTTGTCGAACTTGGAAAAAAATCAGGAGTTGAAATCCGCTTTGTTGGAGGAAACACCGTGGGTATTGCAAGCCAAAGATGAGTCGCAAAGAAAGCGTAGTGTGGCATTACTTTTTGATTTGAATCGTATGGCCAGCGAACAAGAACGTGCGCTCGACAAAATCGCGAAAGCACAAAATGGCAGCGGAGGTTTTAGCTGGTTTCCCGGATTTCCGGAAGATCGCTATATGACACAACACATCATCAGTGGCATGGGCCATTTGGATGCGTTGGGCGTACGCACAGTTCGGCAAGATGCACGCACGTGGAGCATGGTAAACAATGCGCTCCAATATTTGGATCGTGAATTGCAAGACGATTACGAGCGATTGAAAGCACTCGTCAAAAAAGGACTAGCAAAGTTTGAAGATAATAATTTGGGATACACCCAAATTCAATATCTGTACATGCGCAGTTACTTCAAGGACGTTCCGATTCCCGATGACACGAAGGAAGCATTTAACTATTACTTAAGTCAGGCGAAAAAATATTGGTTGAAAGAAAATTTGTACATGCAGGGAATGCTCGCTTTGGCGCTTCATCGCAATGATGACAAAACAACGCCTGCCGCCATGATCAAGTCATTTAATGAACGCGCTTTGCGCTCGGAAGAAATGGGCATGTATTGGAAGAGCGACCGTGGATACTATTGGTACCAAGCGCCTATTGAAACACAGGCGTTGATGATCGAGGTATATGATGAAGTTGCGAAAGATGTAAAATCAGTCGAAGACTTGAAAGTGTGGTTGCTCAAGCAAAAACAAACGCAAGATTGGAAAACCACCAAAGCAACTACCGAGGCTTGCTACGCACTTTTGAGAAGAGGCACCGATGCGTTGGCAAATTCAAAGTTGGTAGACATCAAAGTTGGGAATGAAACAATTGATCCAACCAAGCGTGAAGACACCAAAGTAGAAGCCGGCACTGGTTATTTTAAAACAGCGTGGCAAGCGAGCGAGATCAAAGTGGATATGGGTAAGATTACCATTTCAAAAGCTGATGAGGGTGTAGCATGGGGTGCGGCCTACTGGCAATATTTTGAGCAGCTCGACAAAATTACTCCTGCTGAAACGCCTTTGAAATTGAAGAAGCAACTCTTCAAGCAAACCAATACCGATCGCGGACCGGTGATTACACCGATCACCCAACAATCACCTTTGCAAATTGGCGATTTGGTAAAAGTTCGAATTGAACTTCGGGTTGACCGCGACATGGAATATGTTCACTTGAAAGATATGCGTGCTGCTGGCTTCGAGCCGGTGAATACTATCTCCACCTACAAGTATCAGGATGGATTATCGTATTACGAGAGCACGCGCGACCTGGCTACCAATTTCTTTATCGGTTATTTGGGTAAAGGAACTTACGTGTTTGAATATGAATTGCGCGTGTCGCAAAAAGGAGATTTCTCGAATGGTGTTACAAACATTCAATGCATGTATGCGCCTGAGTTCGCGAGTCATTCAGAAGGAATTCGCGTTACCATAAAATAGACAAACAAGCAGGAAAAAAGAGAGGAGCATTTTTTTGTGCTCCTCTTTTATTTTTATTCACCTTTTAAATTGTCAACCGGATTGACATATACCGCACGCCAGGTTTGCGACCCGATGGTGATGATGCTGAAAACGAGTAGTGCAATCACGCCAGTCAAAATTGTAGTTGTATCGGCAGATAGATGATAGGCTAATTGTTCTAATTATAAGTTGTTGATGAACAAGTTTAGGCGTCTGACGGCTGTTTGAGGAAGACATAAAGCCGTCTGACGCCTATTCAACTTTTATTTTTTATTCACCTTTTAAATTGTCAACCGGATTTACATACACTGCACGCCAGGTTTGCGAGCCAATGGTGATGACACTGAAAACAAGTAGCGCGATAACACCAATCAAAATGGTAGTCGCATCAACCGAAACGTGGTAAGCTAATTGTTCCAACCACAAACTGTTGATAAAATAAGCAGCCGGCACGGCCAATACAATGGCAATTAGTAAGATACTCACAAATCCTTTGGAGAGTAAATACACCAACGAGCCATTGCTGCTGCCCAATACTTTGCGAATGGATATTTCTTTGATGCGAGTTTCAGTTGTATATGTGGCCATCCCTAACAGACCAAGGCACGAGATAAGAATGGCGAGGAAAGAAATTAAACCTAAAATGCTGACCAAATCACCAAAGAAGATGTCGTAGATTTTGTGAACTTCGGCATAGAAATCTTTGTAGTCAATTTTTAAAGTTGGATTGACTGTTGCCCATGCCGCCTCAACACTTTTACCGGCATCTTCGAAACTGCCGGTGTATTGCACTTGCAGTAGATTGTATTCTTTCGGGTTAGCGATCAGTGCCAGCGGTTCTAATTTCTCTACCAACATTTGATGGTTGTAATCTTTCACTACTCCAATAACTTGCTTACGCGATGAATCTTGCTTGAGAATAATCTCTTGCCCGATGGCTTCGAGCGGAGACGCGAAGTGAAATGCTTCTACCGCCATTTCATTCAGCACAATTAAATTTTTCTTGGAGTCCCCATCGCTTTCCTGATAGAAACGCCCGGCAACAAGTGGAATCTTTAGGTTTTTCAAGTAATCTTCATCAGTTGAATAGTAGTACACACTTACCCAGTCTTTATCTTCTAAAGAACGTTTGTATCCTTCGCCATAACTAGAGCCAGCGGCCAACACATGCGATACGGCTGTAGCATTTTCAATGTTGGCGTGTTTGAGCAATTCCGTTTTTAAAACATCGGGTGATGTGTTGCTGAGCGCCACCACCATTTTTTTATCCATATTAAATCCATGGTCGGCACGCAAGAAAAGTTGCAGTTGGTTATACACCACAATCACTGATAAAATGAAGACAAGCGAAAACGTAAATTGAGTGACCAACAGCGATTTCCGAAGACCAATATTTGAAAACAACTTCATCGATTTTACGCCCTTTAAAACCTTCACGGGCTGAAATCCGCTCAACACGATTGCAGGAAATACCCCAGCCAGTATTCCCACTACGATGGCGAAAACAACAAAGACAACATAGACAAAGTAATTTGCTTCCAAGTCCCATTGCATCAATCGCGCAAAACTTAATTCAAGCATCAAAGGTCTTAGCGCAATCAGTAGAAGCACGGCAACGATCAATGCAATCAGCGCTACTAACACCGACTCAGAAATAAACTGCGTAAAAATTTGCCAGCGCATTGCACCGGTAACTTTGCGAACGCCAATTTCACGAGCACGTGTAAGCGATCGTGCAATCGAAAGATTGGTGAAGTTAAAGCACGAAGTCAGCATGACGATACCGGCAAGCCCCACGAAGAAGTAGACAAATACCCAAGGCAAAAAAGGACCAATGGGATTGTTGATGAAGGCACCCGGTGTAATTTCAGTCAGTGCTTGTAAATGGTAATTGATTTTTTGTTGGGTATCGGGATTTGTAAGAACAGCAAAGTGTTTTTGTTCGACCACTTTTAGCTGAGGTTCAATATCTTCTTGCGTTTTATCTTTTTCCAACAGAACATAAATCCAACCCGCTGTGTAGTTGTACCATTGTCTAAACCTTTTTCGCGCACGTTTTGCGACTCCAAACTTTTCACAGTGCTCAAGCTGGCAATGGCATCAAAAACGATATGCGATTTGTTGGTAGTCTCTTTCAGGATGCCGGTAACTTTGTATGGCCCTTCCGTTCCTACTTTAAATGTTTCCCCCAACGGGTTTTCCTGACGAAACAATTTTTTCGCTGCTTTCTTGGTCAGCACTACCGAAAATGGTTCGACTAGGGCAGTAGCAGGATTGCCTTGTTCTAATTCATATTCAAAGACATCGAGTATTTCAGGATCAGCAAAGTACCCGGCCACCGGGATGTTCACATTCTGTTCGATCTCCATCCACATGTTGCCAAACCCACGTATAATGCGCACCGATTTTTCTACTCCGGTGAAATTTTCCGACAAGTCCTGCTTAAGGGGCAGTGTGGTGGTGCCAGTTTCTGAAAAGCTTTCGCCTTTGTTACCTATTGGAATGGAATTGATGCGATAGATGCGATCGCGTTTGGTGTTGTATCGGTCGTACATCATCTGATCCGCAACCAACATAATGATCACCATGGAGAGGGCCATCGCCACCGAAAGACCAAAAATATTAATGGCAGAGAAAAAGCGATGCCGTAACAAGCTCCGCAGAGCTGTTTTTAAATAATTGAAAAACATAAGTGAGTGATAAAAGGTGAGGGCAGCAAGGAAATGCTGCCCGTAATTATTTTGCTTCGCGCTTCACGAGAAAGTAATAGATCAAAAAGCCGAGGGATACAGATACAGCAAACAATCCATAAGGCAGTGGAGACTCAGGGCTGACGGGCACATATTCCATTATGATGAGTGAAATACCTCCGAAAAAGGTGATCAATCCCCATTTCAAAGAACCGTATTTGTTGTCAGTGAGCGAGTGTTGCTTAAAAATAGCTTGCGTGTCTTCGTTGACATATCCCTTATCGATCATTTTCTTTTTCAGGATGTAGTCAGTCATCACTTTAGTAAAGAAATAAATCGATGTGCCAAGGCTTCCTAAGATGGCGATGGGCATTAAAACTTCGGCAGTAATCATATTGTTGTGTTTTTAGTTTCTTGGTGCGTAAGACACCAACTCTTCCGGGCATGTTGCAAAGATTTATAAGATTTTTAAAAAAGACCTCCTGTATGTGGATAAACGCTTCTAATTAAATCGCTAAAATTTCCTGCAACATTCTATATTGTAAAGGTGTCTAACCCTCCAATGACAGAAGATCGAGCCTTGGTATCGCAGGTATTGAATGGCGATAGGGCAGCATTTAGGCAATTAATCAGGCAACACCAGCGGCTGGTGGCGCACATGATTGCCCGATTGGTGGATCGAAATGAAGATCGGGAGGAAGTATGTCAGGATGTTTTTTTGAAAGTCTATGAGAAATTAGGTGAGTTTACCTTTCAATCAAAGCTAAGCACCTGGATTGCCACCATCGCCTATCGGCATGCGGTCAACCACTTGCGGAAAAGGAAAATTAAACTCAGCGATATTCCGGATGAAACAGAGTTTTCAAATTTTTTCATCTCAAATGAAGACATCGAAGAAGACTTATCTGATCGGCAGATGAATGAAAAAGTGTTGGAATGGATCGGGCAATTACCACACCAATACAAAACGGTGCTCACGATGTATCATGTTGATTCGATGAGCTATCAGGAAATTGAAGTTGCCACAGGAATGCCCGAAGGCACCGTAAAGAATTACTTGTTTCGGGCACGGCAGTTATTGAAAGAAAAAGTAAAAGTGTATCTTGACAAAGAAGAAGTACTATGACATCGCACGAAGAATTGTTACAGCAACAATTGGAAGAGGGTAAAACCCTTTCAGCCAATGCAGATTCGCACGCGTATCAAAAAGTGTTTGATGCGTTGAAGCAGGAGCCTGAATATGAATTGCCACTTCATTTTGAAGATCACATACTGCAAAAGATAGAAGCCAACGAAAAGCATGCAGAGCGCAGGGAAACTTATTGGCTGGTGGCAGGCGTTGTATCGTTGGTCATTGCTGCCATCATAGGTGCGGTACTGGTGGGTTTCAAACCGTCATTTGGAGCATTTGCATTTTTATCGCGCTATACCGGGCTATTCATTTTTGCCGTAGCATTTATTTTTCTGCTTCAGTGGCTTGACCGCAAAATTGTTCATCGAACGACTTACTGAAACACCTGCAAAAAATGGGAAAGAATGATTATTATTGTTTTTCAATCCCTAAAACCAAATGAAAAAATTAGCTCTTATCATCGTGTTCTTAGCAGCTCACACGCTGCTCTTTGCACAAAAATACCAAGGCGATAGTTGGGCCAAGGTAAAAGCCTCCGGTGGCGCCCTCTCAGTTGTTTATTATGAACAAGCCGGACTCATACAAGATGTAAATGGTAAACCAGCCGGTTTGTGTGTGGATGTGCTTGAAGATTTTGTGGCATTCATTCAAACGAAGTATGGTAAGAAAGTCACGATTCAATACTTGGGCAAAGAGCCGGTGTTTGCCAATTTCTTAGCGGCCGCACAGAATAACCCTAATGTGCTAGGTGTAACCAATGTAACGGTAACGGAAGAACGTAAGAAGATTTTGAAATTTACCCCGGCCTTTATGTCAAACCCGGTGGTGATGGTAACGCATAAAGATGCACCTAACCTGACCGACCTTTCACAAATCAAAAAAACATTTGCGGGTTACTCAGCCGAAATTATAGGTGGAAGCACACACATGAAGCACGCCAATAAAATTAAAAGCGACTATTGGCCGGAACTTTCCATTACAACAGGTATTTCAGGCCCTGAGATTTTCAAAAAGATGACAACCGATCCTAAACTTTTCACCATTCTCGACTTCACGGAATTTGTCGATGCCAATCGCAAAAAGCTTCCGCTGAAAAAGCAAGCAATTGAATTTGGCAAACCTGAAGAGTTAGCGTTTGTCATGTCCAAACAAAGTGATTGGGATGCAGTGTGGAAAGAGTTTTTGACAGACGAATACCGCAAAAGTGCCAAATACCGCAAAAACATAGCTGAAAATCTGGGCTCAGCAGTTTTGAGTATTTTAAAATAAACAATCATACTGCTGGTAGTGTTTAGTTATCGGCATAGGTTAATAAGTAAAAATGGGCTTCCTGAAAAGGGAGCCTTTTTTATTCAATTTCCTCTTATCACCTTTTTCGGGTGAATTAAGTTCGAAGCGGGTACCCAACCACAATCGTAACTTTTATTTCAAACCTAGGAAACGGCTTTTATACCTTCCCACCACCGATCAAATAAATAGCCAATCCATTTTGTTCTGAAATCGGTTTATCTTGCCACACAACTTATCATTTTATGAAGAAAATATACAGCTATTCATTGCTTCTGCTGATGGTATTTTTTGCGGTAAGCGCCCAGGCGCAGGAACCCAAAAAAGAAGCCAAGGCAGATTCTGTCAAAAAAGAAAAACCGAAGAAAAAGAGAGACTTGCCGTTGGAGGTAGGTCGCAGAATTCCCATCAAAACATCCGAAGGCACCTGGATGTCGTTGGATGTAAGCCCCGATGGAAAAACAATTGCATTTGATTTCTTGGGCGATATTTTCACCATGCCTATTACCGGTGGCAAGCCAACTCAATTTACGAGTGGCATGAGCTTCGACTCACATCCAAAGTTCAGTCCCGATGGCACCAAGCTTTTGTTTATCTCCGATCGCAGTGGTGGCGAAAACATTTGGTGGTTTGCACTCGATAAAAAAGATTCGTTGCAAATAACAAAAGGCAATACGGATCATTATCAATCTGCCGAATGGACACCCGATGGAAATTACATTGTCGGATCGCGTGGCACACGCAATTTTAAGCTTTGGATGTTTCACAAAGATGGTGGCTCTGGTGCGCAACTGATCGGTAAGCCGGAAAACTTGAAAGTAGTGGAGCCCGCCTTCGGGAATGACGGACGCTATGTATGGTATTCGCAACGATTCGGAGCGTGGAATTACAACGCACAATTACCGCAGTATCAATTAGGAGTGTATGATCGCGAGACAGGTGAAACCGACCGGAAAACACAACGCTACGGTTCTGCCTTTACACCCACGCTTTCACCGGATGGTAAGTGGCTGGTGTATGGTTCTCGCTACAACGATCAAACCGGATTGGTACTTCGCGATTTAAAAACAGGTGATGAAAAATGGTTGGCATACCCGGTGCAACGCGATGAACAAGAATCCATCGCACCGATGGGCGTATTGCCTGCGATGTCATTCACTCCTGATAGCAAAGAAGTAGTTGCTTCTTATGGAGGAAAATTCTACCGCATTCCGGTAGCGGGTGGCGATGCCATCAACATTCCTTTCCAGATGGAAACCGAATTGCTGGTAGGCCCACGCGTTGATTTTAAATATCCAATTAAGGATGACAAAGACATGATCGCAACTCAAATTCGCGATGCAGTCGTTTCGCCCGATGGAAAACAAGTAGCCTTCACTGCGTTGAACCGTTTGTATTTATACGACATCGCGAAAGCAACCTATAAAAGAATTACCACCAACAATTTTACCGAAGCACAACCTACTTGGAGTCCGGATGGAAATCAATTGGCGTGGGTTACGTGGGAAAACAATGCTGGTCATTTATATAAAATCAACTTTAAAGCCAAAGAAGCAAAGCCTGTTCGGTTGACGAATGTAGCTGGATTGTACACAGCGCCTGCGTGGTCGTACCAAGGAAACAAAATTGTTTTCTTCCGCGGTGCGTCTCAAACATTTAAAGATGCGGCTGATCCATTCTTTGCCGGAGCGCAGGAAGATTTGTTGTGGATTTCAGGCGATGGAGGCAACGTCAATTTCATCGCGAAAGCGAAAGGACGCGGAGCACCTCATTTTACAAAAACAGATGATCGTATCTATTTATATCACGGACAAAAAGGATTGTTATCCATTCGCTGGGATGGTACCGATGAAAAAGGCCATTTGAAAGTAAGTGGTATTACAGTGTATGGTGCTTTATTGATGGAACACAATTGCATGTTGAACGAATCGGAAATGGAACCGGCACAAGAACCTTCTATTGCTGATGTGATTAAAATTGCTCCGGAAGGCGATAAAGCGCTGGCGCAAATCAACAATGAAATTTATGTCGTTACTATTCCGAAAACCGGTGGCGATGTTCCTAAAATTTCGGTAGCTGAAGCGGACCGTGCCCAATTCCCGGCACGTAAGCTGACTAAAATCGGTGGCGAATTCGCGAGCTGGTCCAACAACGCAAAAGCAGTTTATTACACGTTGGGAAATGCGTTCTTTACTTACCACCTCGATTCCGCGAAAGCGAAAGAAGATTACTTGAAAAAGAAAAAAGCGGAAGAGGAGAAGGCAAAAGAATTAGAAGAAGCGAAGGGTGAAAAGAAAGACGAAAAGAAAGATGACAAGAAAGACGCTCCTGACAAGAAGAAGGACAAGAAAGATGAGCCTTATAAGCCAACTGAAGTACGAATAAAAGTAACGGTGCAGAAAGACATCCCGCAAGGAAAAGTATTGTTGCAAAACGCGCGCATCATTACCATGAATGGCGATGAAGTGATTGAGCGTGGCGATGTGTTGATTGAAAATGCGCGTATCAAACAAGTAGGAGCAGCTGGAACGATCAGCACCGATGCTTCCGTTCAAAAAATAGATATGAGCGGAAAAACCATTGTGCCCGGCTTTGTAGATACACATGCGCACATGTGGCCTGCTTGGGGCGTTCATAAAAATCAGGTGTGGATGTATGCTGCTAACCTCGCTTATGGAGTAACCACCACCCGCGATCCTCAAACAGCCACTACCGATGTGTTGACCTATGGCGATATGGTAGAAACCGGTCAGATCATCGGACCGAGAATTTATTCTACCGGACCTGGCGTAGGCTTCTGGGCATATAACTTGAAAGATGCCGATCAGGCGAAGGACATATTGAAGCAATACTCAGAATACTTCAATACGAAAACCATCAAGATGTATTTGACAGGTAATCGTCAACATCGTCAGTGGATCATTCAGGCTGCGAAAGAGCAAGGCTTGATGCCGACTACCGAAGGCGGTCTTGATTTTAAATTGAACCTGACCAACCTGATTGATGGTTATCCGGGACACGAACATGCATTGCCGATATATCCGTTGTACAAAGATTTAGCTACTTCAATTGCTGAAGCCAAGATGACTTACACACCTACATTGTTGGTGGCTTATGGTGGACCATGGGCAGAGAATTTTTACTACGCCACAGAAAATGTAAATGGCGATCCGAAGTTGAATCACTTTACTGCAAAGTCAGAGCTTGACCAAAAATCCAGACGCAGACCAGGATGGTTTATGAAAGAAGAACACGTGTTTGAAGACCATGCCAAATTTGTAAATGACTTGGTGAAGGCCGGAGGAAATGCCGGAGTTGGTTCACACGGACAGCTGCAAGGCTTGGGCTATCATTGGGAATTGTGGAGCATCGCTTCCGGTGGCATGCGCAATTTAGATGCACTGAAAGTTGCTACCATTCACGGTGCGAGAGCCATTGGTTTAGATGGCGACATCGGTAGTATCGAAGCAGGCAAACTAGCCGACTTGATTATTTTGGATAGAAACCCGTTGGAAAATATCCGTAATACAAATTCAGTTTTCAGAGTGATGAAGAACGGTCGCTTGTACGATGGCAACACCCTCGATGAGGTGTATCCTACCGTTCGCAAAGCGCCAGATTTCGCTAAAGATCAGGCAGCACCAGTAGGTGTGCCGGGGATCAAGTAATCGGGCGTCAGGACACTTTCAAAGTGTCAGTCGCCTGAAAGAGTAAAAAGCTTTAGAATCAAGAAGCCCTCCCGTAAAAATCGGGAGGGCTTTTTTTTATAATTTTTTTCAATATCCAAACGCTCGTTCAAATCATTTTAACCACTATCATTGTTATTATTTCAAACGATAGAAACCATGAATTTTGAACTTACCGAAGAACAATTGGCCGTACAGCAGGCTGCCCGCGATTTTGCCCAAAATGAACTCCTTCCGGGAGTAATTGACCGCGATAATGAGCAACGTTTTCCCGCGGAGCAGGTCAAAAAGATGGGCGAGCTAGGTTTCATGGGTATGATGACCGATCCTAAATACAACGGTGGCGGCATGGACTCCATTTCGTATGTGTTGGCCATGGAAGAGATTTCCAAAATCGATGCTTCTGCTTCGGTGTGTATGTCGGTAAACAATTCATTGGTTTGTTGGGGATTGGAACGCTTCGGTACAGAAGAGCAAAAAGA